>JAGQPC010000163.1 GCA_020426925.1 Planctomycetales bacterium
AACTCTCTTTCCGCACATCTCGAATCCGATATTCTCGAATTAGTTTTTGTGTATTTTACACTTCGTAGAAATCTTCTTTCGGGACGTTTAGCAACTTAATTATCTGTTCGTGTATTCCTGCTAGTTGTGTTGGAAACGTTGTTCCGATGTCGTCTCCTGGTGTGTGAATCGTGTGGCGTTGCACGACATCGAATACGTCAATCACTTGCCTTGTTGTCGGATGACAACAAGCTCGTCCCTCGGGATAGAGCGGTAGGGATTGTCGGTTGTCGCTGGCCATGGCGTTTCGTAATTCTCGCTCGATGAGTGATTGGACCATCAGGGCAAAGAAGTAGACGGCCAGCAGGCCGACGATTCGGCGCACGCTTTTTAGGTAAACCGGTGCGACTCGGTAGTCGCTTTTCAATTGCGAGAATCGTTTCTCGATCGTCGGCTGACGCTTGTAGGCTTCCAAGACTTCTTCGGCAGACCAGTCGCGTATGTTCGTGATCAGTGGAAAGACGCCGTCGCCCGCGCGAGCCACTTCAATCTGCTCGGCGTCGAGTTGCCACGTAAGCTGAAATCGCTTGACGATCGTTCGCTTGTATTGCGTGTCGGCATTCGGTCGGCCGCGAGTCGTTTGTTGAAACTGCTCTTCCTCCGTTTCTTCGATATCGATCCGCAAGAGATTCTGCACGCCACGAGCTTCCAAGATTTCTTTCGCAGCCGACTCTATCTTCTCTTTCGATCGAAACCGCGTCCGTGGTCCTTCGACGCGTCGGCGAAGTTCTTCGAGTTCTCGTTCGGCCCGTTCGATATGCCGAGCTCGCGTTTCCGCGTCGTTCGTCGCCTTTCCGAGACTGTGAAACCACAGCAATCGGTAACCTTCCTTGCTCACGTGCTCTTGCGTGCAGACCTGAAAAACGTCTCGCACGTTCTCGATGATCTCGCCGTCGTCGCTGGTAAATTCGTCGATCAATCGCAGCACCTCCTGCCACTCAATCGGCGTGTCGTTTTTTGTGACGCGGTCGTTTGCGTTCTGCGACGACGACTGCACGAGCCGCTTGCGAAACGCGGCGTTCTCTTTTCGATTGGCTGGCAAGACGGTGATAAATCGACCGCCGAGCCGTGCGATCTCGTTCATGTTCGCCGTGCTGGCGAGCTTGCAATCCGCGACGTAAACGAAGTCGGGCCGCTGCACCAACTCCGCCATCAGCTTCCAGGTTTGCTGGTGCGTTTGGTCGTCGGAAACGTTGCCGCTGGCCGCGTGAAAGTAGACCGGCACGCCGCCATCGTCGGTCACCGTCAAGATATAAAGCAGTTGTTTGAGGTCGGGCCGATGATCTTTGTTGTGGCCCCAGGTGATCGCCGGAATCTCCAAATCTCCGATCTGCTTTTCCTGCTTCGCGCCGTCGTATTTCCCGGTGCCCGTCACCGTTGTCGAATCGTTGTGCAGTTCGTCCAGACGCAGATTGAACTCGGCAACGACATGCGTCACGACGTCCACGACCAGACTCGATCGGTTCGTCGCGACCGTTTCGAAAAACCGATCGAGACACCGTCCCACTCGATCGTCGTTCAAGCCGTCGAGTTGATCGGGCCACAAATCGAACAAGTCCGGCGAGTAAGTCCTGGCCCATTCAGCGACGCCATACATCGGCTCTCGCGAAACGAGCACATTACGAATCAGCAGCATCACCACGCGAGCGACATCGACCCGCGACCGTTTATCTTCGTCAGGCAAGTGTCGCTGCAACAGCTCGTGCAAGTTCATCCGTTCGAATACGCGATTGATGATCGGCATCGCGCCGACTTGATGAGTGACAACATACTGTCTGTCCATGGCGATCGTCCTCTGGCCCGTAGCGAGTCCCTTAGGACGACGAGCGTCTGGTTGTGATTTGATTCGACGTTTCGGCGTGACTCGGCGTTTCGCCATCGATTGTACCTCCGTGAGAGTTCAATGTTAGGTAGCGCGAATAATGCCATCGCGACGCAGTTACGACCTGTCGCTGGCAAAACCACAACGAGGGCGATGGATCGAAAACGAATGACAACAATGAGTCACACACAAATCGAAAACACAATCGCCGCACCTAAGAAATAGAACTCGCCGAGTGTCCAGAGAAGTGTCGAGTCAACACGAATGACTCGAATCAAAAGAAGTCAATTGACGTAAGTCGAGCGGCACACAACTTACGTCAATTGAAGAAATTCCGTGCCCCAACAAAATCCCGTCCAAATCGCGCGAGACACTTGTCTCGAAGACCCAAGTCGAAAACATTGCGCCGGGAAGAATTGAAAACGCGCGAAGCAATCAGAAGAACGCCACCGGCGGAGACCAGAAAAAATCGACAGAGAGAATTCAAAACGAAGCGGAACTAAATTCGAAAATATTCAATCCGAGATGTGCGGAAAGAGAGCTGTAAGGGATAGCTCCCCGTCATTGTTGCTGAGTATCCTAACCTGGCCATGCTCAAACCCAACCACTGCGTCATCATCGCCATCGCCATCTATGTCCGCTGACTCAATGGCTAGAATCGCATTGCCATTACCGGGGGCAATAATCGCCGCTTCGTTGAATCCTCTTGCCGAATTCATTGAGATAGCGATCTGCGCACTACTGCCAAATCTCTGGCCGGAATTCACGCCAACGACATCAGGAAGACCATCCTGATTAATGTCCATTACGGTAATTGCTTGCAGGTATCGAAAAGCCTGACTGGCGTCACCCAATGTCATGAATGGACCACGATTCAGGAATTGCCCACGACCATTCACGTTTTCGAACCAACTGACATGTCGCGTGTGCGAGACTACCAAATCGATATCGCCGTCGAGATCAACGTCAGCTGCCTCAAGATCACTTATGCCTTGAACCTCAACGCTGATCTCCCGCGGTTGTCCCCAAACGAATGACTTGGATATTTGCACGGGCGGGTCGAACCAAAGCAACCTGCCGTCAAGCGAACCACCGGCAATGATTTCAGATTCGAGATCACCGTCAATATCTGCTGTCGTGATAACTCTGGCCCCATCGTAGTTTCCAGGCAACGGCTGAGTCTCGAATCCTTCTTCCCCCTTGCTTTTATGCCAAAAGAATTTGCCTTCGGAATATGAAGCACTGAGAACGTCGGGAAGGGTATCCCCATCCACATCAGCAACGTGCACAGTCTGAAATGACGGCACGGATTCAAAAACCACGTGGTGCAATGGAACCGTGGTCAGGCACAGCCGAGACTCAAGGCTTTCCAGTTTTGGACTCAATCGATTGACAAGTGTTTTTCGTGTTGTTTTTGGCGATCGATAAGACATGTGAATGCTCCTCGCAGTATTACTCAGTAAGAATCGGCAGGCGGAGTTTCCGCCTAACGTGCGAAACTTTGATGCGACCGAATGACGGCGTCAATCATCCGCCGCCGTCTCGCCATTGCCGTAACTGCTAAACGCTCAATGCCTTGTCACTTGATATACGCCACCGATGTTTTTAACATTCTTAAGAAAGAATTGCCGGTGACGTATCTATGGCGTAGCGGCACTCCGCAAAACATCACATCGCGAGCTCTCTTGCATGTCAGAGCACGACAAATTTCGCATAAGCACACAGGTGATTCTCGCGATCAAACAGTCAAACGTCACGTTTGCGGACATCTACCGACTCGCAGGCAAGTCACAGAGCATGTGGCGTCGGGCAACGGGACAAGCCGGCGACGGCGGTGTCATACTGAGTACGTTCCTGGCTTTTACTGATGCCATCAATCAATTGATGGGCTGGGAAAAATCCCCCGAACCCATGTGTCATCCAGATGACCGTGAGCGGCTCTTAAACGCCTTGCGACAAATGGCTGGCGAGTTCGACCCAGCTCCGTCGGCTGATCCGGCAATTCCAACGGATAGCGTGAATCCAACAACGTCCGCAGATGAGTCGCAGCCGGACTCCGATGATATTAGCCCGGTTCCATCGCCTTCATCACCAAGGGATTTATTCCGCCGAAAATCCTATGGCTTCGCTGCCACAGCCGTTTTGGTCACGTTGGCTGTAGTTTTCATATCGTTGCAGCCGCGACAACCACCGGGTGCAGAACAAACAGAAAACGGTCGTTTTCACACTCAAGTCGTTGCGCCTGCTA
>JAGQPC010000164.1 GCA_020426925.1 Planctomycetales bacterium
AACGAAGCCGAAGAACCTCGAAGCAGTTCTGGGACTGGCCCGGATCGACCAGTTGAGCGGTCGATCACACGAGGCCGAACAAGGATTCCTGAAGGCGCAGCGTCTCGCTCCGGACGCGCCTGAAACGCTGCACGCGTTGGGCAAGTTCTACTCCGACGAAGGTCGGTGGCCCGAGGCGGTGGACCACTTGAAGAAGGCGATGCTGGCGGCGCCGGCAGAGCGGGAGTATCGGTACGATCTGGCGGTTGCGATGGTGCACACGGGCGATATCAACGCCGCGCTGCCGCACTTCTTCCGGACGGTCGGCGACGCGGAAGCCCACTACAACGTCGGCCTGATTCTGAAGGACGAAGGACGCCTCGGCGAAGCGCAGGAGCATCTGCTGCTGGCCGTGACGAAGCGGCCGGACCTGCATCAGGCGCAATACTGGCTCGATGAAGTGCGTCAACAGCGGGACACGTCGCCCATGACTCGTCCGCCGATCAGCGAGGTGCAGACGGCCGGACTGCAGCAGAGCGTGCCGCAGATGCCGTCGGTGACGCCGACGACGGGCGGGCACTCAACCGGGCGGCCTGCCGGCTCAAGCCCAAGCGGCCTGACACCGCAGCAACTGCAGCAGCAGCGGAACCAGCGCCCGGCGCAGTGGTAACGTCCGGCGAATTGCGACGGCGGAGCCGTCGGCATGGGTCGCGAGGACGTCAGATCATCTCGCGCGGGACTTCGCCCGTGGGGACGAGGTGCATCGGACGACCGGTGGGGTCGAAGACCGTGTCGTGCACGTTCAGCCCGAGCGAGCGGTAGACGATCGCGCAGAAGTCCTCGACGCTGACCGGGCGTGAGGTGGGGTAGGCCGCTTTGGCATCGGTGCTGCCGATGACCTGACCGTGACGGTAGCCGCCGCCGGCGAACAGAATGCTCTGGGTCTGCGGCCAGTGGTCGCGACCGGCGTCCTTGTTGATCGTGGGAGTGCGGCCGAATTCTCCCGCAGTGACGACGAGCGTGTCATCGAGCATGCCGCGCTCGTGCAGGTCCTGCAGCAGGACGCCGACGGCGCGGTCGTGCCGCGGCATTTTGTTGTCGAGAGCCCGCTTGATGTTGCCGTGGTCGTCCCAGTAACCGGTGTTGAGCGTGACGAATCGAGCACCAGCTTCAATGAATCTACGCGCCAACAGCGCTTGCTCGCCCCAGCCCGGTCCATACTTTTCGCGAACTTTTGGATCTTCTGTTTCCAGATTGAATGCCTCGCGAGCTCGGCCCGATAAAAGCATGTCCTGCGCCTGAGCGTTCATGCTGTCCATGTTTTCGAAAGTGTTGGACGAGTCCACTTCTCTTCGCATACGATCGAATTGATCGAGCAACGAAAGGCGATTCATCAGTCGATCGTTCGTCAGGCCGTCGACCAGCGTAAAGCTCTTGTCGCTGCCAGTTGGCAGTCGGCCGGCTTCATTACCGTAGCTGAACTCGCCGATTCGAAACGGATTGTGCGCGACTCCCAGATAGGCGGCACCGTGGAAACCGAAACCGCCGTCATTGATATTGATCGTCGCGGGAATCCCCGCTCGGCACGGCCCAAGTAGATGTGACGATATTGCACTCATTGATGGATCACGAGCCGCGCGGTCGGCACCGGTTGCTCCCAAGTAGCCGGTCAACATCCAATGAGCCGCTGCCCAGTGATCGCCATTGCCGTGCGTGAACGAGCGAATGACGGTACATGTGTCCATGACCTTCGCGTGGTGCGGCATCAGCTCACAAATCGGAAGTCCGGGCAGCGACGAGCCGATCGATTTGTACGGTCCGCGGACCTCTTCAACCACGTCTGGCTTCATGTCAAACGTGTCTAATTGAGATGGTCCTCCGTGTTGCCAAATCAGAATCACCGATTTTTTTGAACGAGACGCCGGATGGCGAGCTTCCGCCCTCAGCACGTCCGCGAGCGATAATCCGAATAGTGATCCGATCTGGATAAAGCGGCGGCGGTTGAGTCCGCTACAAAAACGTTCTGATTTTCCACGAATAGAAAGCATGGCTGGCACCACGTGTTCGCATGTTTTAGGCAAGGAAGCCCCTAGGTAGGTCTTGCAAATTGTAACCGCCATCAATGTCCGCCATCAATTGAACTTCGCAATTTGTGGCGTATTCCTCTCATTTTCCAGCTATCGACACGAGATTTTCGGTTTAGATCGCCCCCCAAAGCGATTCGAGCGGACGACTTTTACGGATTTGCGGAGACGCGCAAATTTCACGTAGCTCAGTTAATTGCCAGCCGAATTTGCGGTCTTAACAACGTCGGCGAACGACTCGACCGCCCCGTGACGCAATGGAGCGGCATCGGTATCGTATAGCAATGAACCAACTTAGTCATTTTGACGATTCCGGCGCCAGTCGCATGGTCGACGTGAGTGAGAAAACGCCGACACATCGAATCGCGGTTGCATCCGTGGAAGTCGTGATGCAGCCAGAGACGATGACGCGAATTCGTGACAAGTCCTTTGCCAAAGGAGACGTCCTAGAGGTAGCTCGGCTAGCGGGGATTATGGCATCGAAGAAGACGCCCGATTTGATCCCATTGTGTCACCCGATCGCAATTTCGGGAGTGACGATCGATTTCGACTTTCCGTCGGACGTTCGACTCTCGGCAACTGCGACGGTAAAGACAACCGGGCAAACTGGCGTGGAAATGGAAGCGTTAACGGCAGCAAGCGTCACAGCGTTGACCGTGTACGACATGTGCAAGTCGATCGATAAAGGCATATCCATCGAACGTCTTCAGCTGCTAGAGAAACAAGGTGGCAAGAGCGGTCACTTTAAGCGTCTCGACGCAAGCGACGATGAAGGAAATAGCAAGGATTAACTTAGTGAGCCAAGCCACAACCAATGTGATGCAGTCGGCATTGAAGCTGTTTTACGCGCCCATTGAAGACGAACTAAAACGCGCCGAACAGACGCTGATCTCGGAACTTCGAAACGAATCACCTTTTGTCAACGAGTTGCTCGAATACGGCGGACAGCTCGGCGGCAAGCGTTTGCGTCCCGCATTGTTGCTGTTGACCGCGAAAGCAGCGGGCGAAGTAACGCCATCGCACTACACGCTGGCCGCAGTTGTCGAAATGATCCACACGGCGACGCTCGTGCACGATGATGTGCTCGACGAAGCCGCCATGCGCCGCCACTTGGCGACCGTGAATGCTCGCTGGAACAATGAAACGAGCGTGCTGCTTGGCGACTACCTGTTCACGCACGCCTTTTATTTGGCAAGCACATTAGAAACAACGTTCGGTTGCCGTCGGATTGGCCAGTCGACAAACATCGTTTGCGAAGGCGAGCTGCGACAGATTGGAAACCGAGGTAATCACGCTCTATCGGAGGCCGAGTACTTCGAGATCATCGACGGAAAGACTGCCGAACTGTGTGCGTGTGCGTGTCACCTCGGTGCCCACTACGCGAATGCGGACGACGCCGTTGTCGCCAGCATGGAGCGCTATGGCCGATTGTTGGGCATGGCATTTCAAATCGCCGACGACTTGCTTGACTTGTTGGGCGACGAATCTCAAACCGGTAAATCGCTCGGAACGGACCTGGACAAACAGAAGCCAACGCTGCCGATCATCCACACTTACCAAACGCTCGATGGGAACGAGCGGCAGGAGTTTGTTGGACTGCTCGAATCGGAAGACCTGCAGCGTCACGTTGCCATCTTGGAATGGGTCAATCGCTGCCAAGGACTTGAGTATGCTCGGAAAACTGCTATCGAATTCACGGAGCAAGCACGAGAGCAACTGAACTGTCTGAAGCCATCTGCTTGCCGAGACGTGTTGTCCGACATTACCGAATTCGTTGTAGCGAGATCGCTGTAGTTTTCGTCGCGCAACTTCGTAGTCCGGCGACTCCGTTCGCCGGGCATATTTGCAAGACCTTACACTGCCCGACGAACGGAGTCGTCGGACTACAAAATCATCGGGACTACAACAGTCGCGTTACGACTTCTCAGATATAACCTTAAGAATCCGGGCCCTGGCTTCTGGCGATAGCCCTGGTGAATCCACGTCGGCGATTTGGTCGCCGTACCTAATTGCCTTGCGGATGAACTCTATTTGCTTGTGAAATCTTGGACACGACCGGCAAGCAATCGAGTGAAGACGCACAGCCCACCGCTCACTAAACGTCAAGTGACGATCGAGCGATTCTGAAATGATCCGACTCGACTGCGAGCAATCGAGCGTCAGAATCAGGCGTATGGCGGACAGGAAACTTTTCACGAACTTGCTGTATTAGTGGTGGGATTTGCGTGAGGACATGTGTGGCAGGCTACAGTCGAGTTATTGTACTTCACAGCGTAAACATTGCTGCATCGAGCTATGTCTCCGGGGAAAACCAGTTTCGTTCCAAACACTCGCGCAGTAGCAGACGTGCTCGATGCAGGCGAACTCCCAGGTTTGACGGCGAGATATCCAAATGATTACACACTTCTTCGGTTGAAAGCTGGTCGACTTCTCGCAGTTGGAACGCTTGAGACAGCGGTGGCGACAGCTTACTGCAGCACTCGCGTAGGATTTGCAGCATCTCGCGGTTCTCGAGCGACTGTTGCGGATTCGTCGGCCACGACTTAACCGATTTTCGCCAATGCCCTTTGCTGGTAAAAAACGACGCCGCTTCGGTTTCGGCTTCTTCGCGGATTCCTTTCGCTTTTCGTTCAACGGATTGCCTGCGAATGTAATCAACGATCTTCCGTCGCAGAATTCCAACAAGCCACGTTTGCACGGAGGCTCGTCCTTGAAACGAATCTTTCGCACGAATCGCCGCAACGAAAGTGTCTTGAACGACGTCTTCCGCAACGTCACGATTTCGCAATCGCTGCATCGCATAACGAAACAGCACGTCGCCGTGTTCTTCTAACCAGCGAGCTGGGTCGACGTTAGTAGGCGCGTTGTGGCTTTCTTCGTTCATGGCGTTCAGTGCAATCATTGTTGCCACTAAACCCAAACACGTCGATGCCAAAGTCAGCTAGTTGAAGTCGATGCGATCAATCTTCTTTTTTGGTTCCATCAGTCAAAAGCGAAACGATAACCAGAGTCAGGAAGCCGAGTGGTATCGTCACGATGCCAGGTTGGCTGAATGGAACAATGGCGTTGCTTGCAGGTAAGCCATATACCAAGTCAAACGCTTCGCTGCTGAGCAGAATCCAGCCCAACGAGCTAACCATTCCGACGACGATCGCGGCGATGATGCCTTGGCGGGTCGTGCCTTTCCAAAATAGTAGCATCACAAGTGCCGGCAAATTGGCCGATGCGGCAATGTGAAATGCCCAACCGACGAGGAAACCTACGTTCATCTCTTTGAAGAGGATTCCCAGAACGATGGCGATAGCGCCGACAATGACAGACGAGATCTTCGCGATCCGAACCTTGGAACTGTCGGACGTTTCGATGCCAAACGCGCCGCTAAGTAAATCGTGCGTGACGGCTCCTGCAGATGCGAGAATCAACCCGCTCACGGTTCCCAAGACCGTCGTGAATGCGATCGCAGAAATGATGGCAAACAGCCACTCGCCGATACTTTTCGCAAGCAATGGAGCTGCCATGTTCGTGTTCGTCACATCAAGTGATCCGCTGGTCATCGCTCCTAGCCCTAGGAACAACGTCAAAACATAGAAGAAGCCGATCGTGCCGATTCCGACAATCGTGCTTGCTCGTGCCGCCGCTTCGTCTTTCACGGTGTAATAGCGGATCAGAATATGAGGCAGCGACGCAGTGCCGCAGAACAATGCGATCATCAGCGACAGGAAGTTGAGTTTGTCGATCATCTTGCCGCTGCGAATACCCTTGAATTTTGGATGTTCGCCAGGTCGCAAGACTCGGTCGCCAGGCGTTGGCTTCTGGTAATAGACCGTCGCTGCCGTACCGTCGTCGCCAGTCAACTTCTTGCTGCCCCACAGAATGATTTCGCTGTCTTGTAGCTCGCGAAGAAATCCAACCGTTCCCAGCGGCCCTGTCGATTCTTTTCCACCACTTAATTTCGAAATGTGGCCAACCGGGTGAAAATCAGGTTCACCTTGAACTTTTGCCTTTTGGACGAGGCCATTAATCAAGACCGTACCGTCCGGCTTTTCGACTTTGGCTTGCGCCTCGAACAAGCGAATGCCATCCTCGGTTTTTTGTTTGCTGAAGACGAGTTCGCGGCCGTCCGCGTCGGTCATGACGACTAGCATATCGTCAGCCCAGTGATCTGCAGCGTTTACGATTTGTCGGTTGTGATCGACCGCGTATTGCTGCACGTCTGATTCAAACGTGTCCGCTGCAAACAGCGGCGTTACCTCGAACTCATGCCCGTCGCGTCCACCCGTTTTGACTTCGAATCCTCGATTCAAAATCATGACTGTCAGGATCGTACTGAAAATGACCAGCAACGCGCCTTTTAGGAATTGGACGTAAGTCGTCGACACCATGCCCGCGGTGACGACTAGCAGCACAACAGTCACGCCGACCAGCAGCACGCCTTGCCAATGCTCGAAACCGAGCAGCGGAGTCACGAGCGCGCCGGCTCCAACCATCTGCGGAATCAAATAAAAGACGCTCACGATCAGCGTGCTGATGCCAGCGGCGAGTTTAATGCCGCGCGATTGGAACTTGGCATCAAGTGCGTCCGCAAACGTGAATTTCCCGAGCCGCTTCATCGGTTCGGCGATGACGAACAGAGCGACAATCCAGCCAGCCAGAAAACCTATCGAATAGAGAAATCCGTCGTAGCCATAAAACGCGATCATGCCGCAGATGCCAAGAAACGACGCTGCAGACAAGTAGTCGCCTGCAAACGCAACTCCGTTGACGAACCAATGGATTTCTCCGTGCGCTGCAAAATAGCCAGACGCCGATTTTGCTTTGCTGCCAAGGTAAAAACTGATGCCAAGTGTAAACGCAACGAATGCAAAGAAAACTGCAACAGCGAGTGTGGATGCTTCGTAGATCATCTGGCTAGTCCTCCTTGCGAGTGTGCTTCGAAAGACCGCAGATCGCCCCGTACGCAAGCGCCAATACGAACGCCACGATGATGAGCCCAAATCCATAAACGACGGCCAGATTTACGCCCCCGAATGCGATGGTTTCCATCGTGTCCGGAGAAAAAGCACTCAACACAACGAACCCACCGTAAAACAGCAGGTACACAAAAAACAAACCAAGACCAATACGTGCATTTCGGTCGGACATGACACCTCCGTCGCATCTAAACGCTGAATGAATGGGCCAGAGTATAGCACGCATTCACGCGAAGCAATCTCGGTGTTCCCGTGATACGGTGAATGAGTTATGTTGAGATTAACTTGCACAGCGAATTTGGAACGGAAAGGTAGTTCGGAACGCGAAACCAGCACGGAGGTTACCATGTCATCGAAAGCAGCAAGACGGCAAAAAAAGCTCGCAAAGAAACGATCCAAAGAAGTAAAACAGCGCAAGGCATTGGCGAAGCAGCGCAACCAGATGAATTCGCTGGCGGGACGCATGCGTGCATATTCCAAGTATCCCGTGGCCGTTTCGCGACTTGGCGAAGGTGCGTTTGAGCAGGGCGGGATATGCACCGCCTATTTTGGTCGGCAACTCGGTGACGGGCAAATCGTGCTGGCCATTTTTCTTGTGGACCTTGGTTGCCTGGGAATTAAAGATGCATACGCACGCACTTTTACTGTGGCCGATTTTGCTAGGGTGCAGGAAAGAATGGATGACGAAGGCACGCGAACGGTTCAGCCAGGCGTAGTTCTGTCGCTGCTGCAACAGGCGGTCGAATACGCCGGCAGCCTTGGGTTCTCGCCACGAGGTGACTTCGCGAAAATGATGCCCATCTTTGACGGCATTGAAGCGAGCAATACGGAAACCTTCCAATTCGGCGGCGACGATGGCAAGCCGAATTACATTCGAGGCCCACATGAATCGCTTCAAGAAGCAGAATTGATCTGCCGCCGTTTAGAACAAGCCGTGGGTGAAGGGAACTACAACTACATTATCCCAATCCAAGCCCCAAACATGGGACACCTGGGTTATGTTGACGCATCCGGCGACCATAACGACCTCTACGATGAGGATGACGACGACTTCTACGACGAAGACGAATTCGAAGACGATGGCAGATTCCTTGGTGAAGCCGGTTGATCTTGAAGCAATTCAAGAGGCGTCTAATTACGGCACGAACACTCCATGACGGAACTAACTCTCATCCGTCAAGGCAGTCCGCTCGCTTCCGCCGATGAGCAACGAAGACGCCTTGACGAGTTGAACATTCGACCATTTGGTGAAGCGCTCGCGGAGACTGGGCTGAACCCGCTCCGCGCAACGGGCATTGACGTCTTGCAAATCAATGTCGGCAGGCTGTGCAACCAAACGTGCGCGCATTGCCACGTCGACGCGGGTCCTGATCGCCGAGAATCGATGTCATGGCAGACGATGGAAGATTGTCTCGCAGCAATCAAGACGGCACGCATTCCAGTGCTGGACATCACAGGCGGCGCGCCGGAAATGAATCCTAGTTTCCGACAACTGGTTCGACATGCGCGCACGTTGGGCTGTCGCACAATCGACCGCTGCAATCTCACGATTTTGGTAGCTCCCGGATTTACCGACTTGCCGGAATTCTTGGCAGAGCACAACGTCGTCATCATCGCGTCGTTGCCTTGCTACCTTGCCGAAAACGCTGATCGCCAGCGAGGCAATGGCGTATTCGACCAGTCGATCGCTGCTATTAAGCGGTTAAACGAAGTTGGGTACGCACAGCCCGGAAGTGAACTAAAACTAACGCTTGTCTTCAATCCGATTGACGCGTCGCTGCCGCCGGATCAAAGAGATTTGGAAGCAGCTTATCGCCACGAGTTGAAGAATCGGTACGACGTCGATTTCACAGAATTGATCACAATCACCAACATGCCGATCAGTCGGTTTTTGGATGATCTGGTGCGTAATGATGAACTGGCAAACTACATGACAACGCTCGTCAATGCATACAATCCGCACGCTGCCCGCGGTGTCATGTGTCGCAACATGCTGTCGGTCAATTGGGACGGCCGATTGCACGATTGCGATTTCAACCAGATGCTGGAATTAGAATTAGCCCGCGATCTGCCGCGACATATTCGGGACTTCAACGCGGATCAATTGTCAAATCGCCACATTGTCGTTGGCCAACATTGCTACGGATGCACAGCGGGATCCGGATCGAGCTGCCAAGGAGCGATTTCCTAAAACTGGAAATAAATGAACGGGACATCCGCTTGTCCGGGCATGATCGCTAGATAGACCAGCATGCCAGATGCTGCGAGCACTTTCACAAAGCTGACTTCAACAAGCCTCGCGAAGCGACTTTCGCTGAGTGCTTCGAATATCCAAACGCAAAGGATCAGCGACAAGAGCAGCAGCGGAAACGAAGGTACGCTCCACGTCGATGTGAAGATTGTCGTTACGATTAGATTCGCTTCGCTGACGCTGCTGGCGCGGAAATATACCCACGCGATGCAGACGATTAAAAAGACAGCTATCTGTTTGAACACGTTCGGGATCCGATCGCGATAGAAATCAGAACGTTCCAGTCGCCGACTTGCGACGGCCGCGATTCCGTGAATGGTTCCCCAAATAACATACGTCCAATTTGCCCCGTGCCACACTCCGGAAATAAACATCGTAAGGAATAGATTTCGGTACAAGAAAAACGTGCCGTTTCGATTGCCACCGAGCGGAATGTAGACGTAATCTCGAAACCAAGTCGACAAGCTGATGTGCCAGCGACTCCAAAAATCGCTAATCCCGTTCGCCAAATAGGGATTGCGAAAGTTCAGCATCAGGTCGAAGCCCATTGATCGAGCTACGCCTCGAGCCATGTCCGTGTATCCACTGAAGTCAAAGTAGATTTGCCACGCAAACGCGAATGTCGCTGCTGCGAGCGCCGCGCCGTCATGGCGTTCGGGTAAAGCGAAAATCGGATCTGCGTACGCCGATAAATAATTGGAAAGCGCGACTTTTTTGAACAAGCCGGTGATAAAGAGAGACGCTCCGTCGGCAACATTCGCTGACGTGATCGTCGCTCGTGTGTGCAGCTGAGGCAACAGCTTGCTTGCACGTTCAATCGGCCCGGCGACAAGCTGCGGAAAGAACGACACGAACGTCGCGAATCGCAGAAAGCTCTTTTCGCGTTCAATTCCGCCTCGATAAAAATCGATCGTGTAACTCATCGACTGGAACGTGAAAAACGAAATTCCAACTGGCAAATTGTTTGCAGTAGGCACCCAATCCGGAGCAATCAACTCGACCGGCAGTCCGAATTGCAAGAAGGCCGAATCGATAGCCGATAACAGAAATCGTGAATACTTGAAGAACCCCAGCACCAACAAGTTATTGAAGATGCTGACACCCAGCCAAAATCCACGTCGCGCCGACCGGTCCATCCGCACGACACACCAGTAGTCGAGCAGTGTCGAATAGAAAATCAGCAGCAGATAGAGCGGATTTGCGTATCCGTAAAATGCATACGACGCAACAAGCATCCACACTTGCCAGTAGCGAGTGCCTCGCAAGCACAGAAACACCAGATAGACAACAGCAAAGAAATAGAGAAACGGCCAAGTGTGGAACAGCATGCCGCGACTCGTTACTCTTCGGTGGACGCGTCAGTGCCGTTCAAACGAGCGGCCTCTTCTGCCGTCAAATTTCGGACACAGCGGAAGCCGACATAGTTTCTGGCGAAACACGCGTCAGCGATACCCGAATCGTCAAACCCGCGAGCCGAAACACGGCACTCGGATTCTGGCGATTTCCACGATCCTCCTCGGAGAACCCGCTTCGGACCTTCGCTGGGGCCGACTGGATTTTCCTTTGGGCTTTCAGCGTAATAGGTTGGCGAGTAAACGTCCTGACACCATTCCGCGACGTTGCCTAAAACGTCATACAGTCCCCAAGCATTTGCTCGGCGACTGCCAACCGGATCCGTGCCTTTCTGCGATGTTCCTTCGTAGCAAGCGTGTGACACGAGTTTGTCACTGCTGGCAAAGTAGACGTCGCCGGTAGTGCCCGCCCGAGCTGCGTATTCCCATTCGGCTTCGGTAGGCAGACGATATCCGTTCGCCGCAAAATTACACGCGAACGTTGCTTCGTCATAACACGGAATCAAGTTATCCGCGATCGAACGCTCGTTGCAGAACAAAGCCGCATCGGTCCAACGCATCTGTTCCACAGGCCGCTTGTCACCTTTGAACTGCGAAGGATTTGGCAGTTCCAGAGCCGCCAGTTGATTTTGCGTCACCTCGTAAACGTCGATCGCGAAGCCACTGACCGAAACCGTGTGGACAGGTGTTTCCGAATCGTCGCCCTTGGCGTTTCCCATTTCAAACGAGCCGCCAGGCAACAGGACCATCTCGACGTTGGACGGCGTCGAAACGATTTCGGGTGTTGCGGACGCTGCTGCCGGAGCACTTGAAGCCGCATCAGATTCCGTCCGCACTTTGCATCCGGCAAAGGCGAGGGACAATGACGCCAGCAGCCCAATCGACTTTAGTTGAACACCGCCCATTCCGATTCCTTGTTTGACAATTCAGGGTCGTTCGTCAGCCGCTTCGGTTCTTCGTCGCTGTCGATTTTTCTGATGTAAATGTCCCACATGCCGCGAACGCCCGTCATTTCGGCGACTTCGGTTTGAGTCCCCGGTCCGTTGGCGGGAACTCGTCCGCCTGGCCCCAAACTGAATGTAATGAACTGAGCGTCTGGTGAAAGATCTGGATGGTACAAGTGCATTTTTTCGTGCTTGTACAATGGTCGGACGTTAGCGAGCGTTGGCCCATCACCGGTATAATCCACCTCGGCGACGTTGATCGTGTGGTCGTCGCCGCTCCATGTTAGTCGCGATCCATCCCTGCTCAGATTCGGTCGACAACCTGACACTTTCAGATCGATGACGCGGTCACCATGCACTTCGATTGCGACAATGGCGTGCCCAAATCCCATGCCTCCGTGGACGGTGCAGACGATCCATTTTCCATCGTGCGACCAAGTCGGCACATACAGATGTTCGATTTTTTCGTTGGAGTGTTGTGTCGTTTTTCCCGATTCCAGATCGTAAAAGTAGATGCTCTTCGTCACGTAGTCTTTGACGTTGAACCGGTTAAATTCTTGCTTTGCGAATGCCAGCTTTTTCCCGTCGGGACTCCAACAAGCGTGACGAGCCATCTCCGAAATCAGCTTCCGATCACTGCCGTCCGCATTCATCACGTATAGCGAACGTGAAATCCGGCGTCCGTTGTGCTCGTCGACCAAGAACGCGATTTTCGTTCCGTCGTTCGAAACTTTTGGGTAGAGTTCGTGAACGTCGGGTGTGCGGGTGATGTTTTGACGATCGGAACCGTCCGGTTTCATCGAACAGATTTCCCAATTCGAATCCAGATACGATTCGAACAGTATCCGAGTGTCTGCGCGAGCGTCTGTT
>JAGQPC010000165.1 GCA_020426925.1 Planctomycetales bacterium
AGAAGGAACGGAGCTGATCCGACAACGACAAGGATTAAAAATGTGAAAATAGCGGTTTGTGAAACCAGAAGAGGAAACCATAAGCTCGACGAAGTCACGGTTTCCTGATACGCCGTCAACGCTCCTCCCACCACCGGCAATCGAAGCAACCATCCTGGTAGCACCTGTTTTGCTCTTTCGCCAAACCAAAACACTGCGAGTGAAACGAGTGCGATGAGTACAAAAAAGATGCTTGCCGGCACAAGAATCGCATTGGTTAGCTCGCGGAGTTGCCAGAAGATGCCCAGAGTGACCAGCACTGCGGTTGCGAATGCGAGATAATGGCCCAGCAGTCCGATCAAAACGGAGTGCGTAGCCACGCCTCGTGACACACTTCTTTTCTCCAATCCATGAATCACGAACAGTGTACCGCTCATGCCGACCGACGGTACGGCTTGGCTAATGAACTGTTTTGCCAGGCTCAAGGGAAGCAGATTCAAGAGAGTTTGAGGTTGTCCGTGATAGCGAAGCGGGCAAGACAAAACCATCGAAGCACTCATGTAGGTGCAGAATTGCAGTCCAGCCGCCGCCAGTAGCCAAAACGGATTGGCATGACGCAGCGACTCCACCAACGCGCCAACGTCCATGAAATGCCTGGAAACAATGATGACGCCGATTAACATCAGCAGACCAAACAGCCAATGTGCGGGACGGATTTCAAACTTTGGAGTTTCAGACATCGTCATAATATGCGATCAATCACGTTATCCTGCAACGACACGCAAGTATCAACATGCGGCGCGAGCGTAGACTTACATGCGGAAACGCAATCCATGAATCGACAACATGAGTAGCCTGCTCGTCCTCACCATCGCTGCGATCGTTCTCGTCGTGCTGTTCGACTACACCAACGGTTTTCACGACGCGTCGAACATTGTGGCTACGGTGATTGCTTCGCGTGCGATGACGCCGGTCCAGGCGGTGACGCTGGTTGCAGTGTTCGAGTTTCTCGGTCCACTGCTCGGTGGGACCGCTGTTGCCAACACGATGGGATCGCTCGTTGATGTCAGCAGCCTGCCAGCGGAATTGTCACTCGTCGTCATCACCAGCGGAATTGCAGGAGCGATCGTCTGGAATCTATTCACGTGGTGGTATGGAATACCGTCGTCATCGTCCCATGCGTTGGTTGGCGGACTTGTGGGCGCGGTCGTCGTTTCCGCCGGAGCCGATCACGTGATGTGGGGCGTTGATACTCTGTCGAGTGGTCACCTGTCGGGCGTGGTCAAGGTAATCGTGTCGTTGGTTCTCTCACCAATTGCGGGGTTTGTGGTCGGATTCATGATTCATCGTTTGGCACGTTTCCTGTTGCGAGGCGCCAAGCCATCGGCGAACACCGTTTTGCGTCGAATTCAAATCGTCACGGCAGCGGGACTCGCCTTTGCCCATGGAGCCAATGATGCACAAAAGAGCATGGGTGTGCTGACGATGATCTTGGTGCTCGCCGGGTTTCAAAAAGAATTCCACATTTCGTTGTGGGTCGTGCTGTTGTGCGCGACCGCGATTACCTTGGGGATCATGTCCGGCGGTTGGCGGATTGTCCGCACCGTCGGTTTCGGGATTTACAAGGTTCGACCGCTGCACGCCGTGGATGCTCAGTTGACTTCCGCGGCTGTGATCCTCGCTGGTGCAATCAGCGGCGGCCCCGTTTCTACGACCCATGTAGTGAGTTCATCCATCATGGGAATCGGTGCATCAGAGCGACCCAAAGCGGTTCGTTGGGGCAAGGCCCACGAAATCTTCAGCGCGTGGATCATCACCATGCCATCGGCGGCCGTCGTTTCAATGGTCGTGTACGGTCTTCTGCGTTGGACGATGAGCTTTTTCAGTTAATAGTGAGTCTCGGTCACCATGAATGACAAAACGCCAAAACGATCCGCCCTCGCACGGGTATTGAACCGTTTCTTTCCCCAAGTGCCCGATTTCTATGGCCTCATAGACGAACAATGTGACATCGCGATGGAAGCCGTCGAGTGGTTGGAAAAGTACCTGCAGGACGGCGATGCCGAAGCGGCAGTAAAGGTCCGTGAGTGCGAACATCGTGGAGACACAGTGAAAGCACGGAACTTGGACATTTTGAATCGGTCTTTCTCAACTCCTTACGATCGCGAAGACATCTACCGCGCGATCGTGACCATCGACCAATTCATTAACTACGCCAAGTCAACCGTTCGCGAACTCGAGGCACTGCAGGTGACTCCCGATCGTTTCATGCATGAGATGGCAGAGTGCTTGCACGGTGGCGTGGAAGCTCTGCAGCGTGGCTATCGCAGACTTGCCAAGGAGCCGCTCGCCGCAGAAACCGATGCTCAAATCGCTCGCAAGTCGGAACGTCAGACTGAAAAAGTCTATCGGGCCGCGCTGGCAAGTCTGTTTGACGTCGAAGAGTTCGTCGAAACATTGGAAAGTGAGGGGCCGAAAGCGACTCGCGATGCATTGTTAGCCGTGGTCAACATGTTCAAACACCGCGAGGTCTACCGACATCTTTCCAATGCCGCCGACCGAGTCGCCGAAGCTGGCAACCAACTGCACGACATTGTGGTGAAGATCACTTAAGGCGTCTATTCGTCGCGTGCCGGACCTTCACCCAGCAACTCGTTGAACGCCGCAGCATCGAGAGTTTCTCGCTTGAGCAGTTCGCGGGCAACGTGTTCGAGTTGGTCGCGATGATCGGTGAGAATTCGCTTCGCCTCCGTGTAGGCAGTTGCCAGCAGCTGCTTGACTTGTTGGTCGATGATTTCCGCCGTACGAGGGCTGCAGTCGGTGTGCAAACTGCCGTCCGTACCCGGCGCAAACATTCCATTCCGGCTCGCACAATGGACCAACCCAACCTCCTCGTTCATGCCAAACATGCAAATCATTTGGCGGGCAATCGCCGTGGCCCGTTCAAGGTCATTCTCAGCACCGCTACTGACTTCCTGGTAGACGATGTCCTCCGCCGCGCGACCGCCCAGTAATCCGGTCAGTCGATCGACCAATTCGGACTGCTTCATCAGGAACTGTTGCTCGGTCGGCAACTGCAGGGTGTATCCCAAGGCTGTCCGTCCGCGAGGCACAATGCTAATTTTGTGAACCGGATCAGCGTGCTTGCTGTGCGTGCTGACCAACGCGTGGCCGACTTCGTGGTAGGCGACGCGTTCGCGTTCTTCATCGTTGAGTCGCCGACTTTTGCGCTCCGGCCCGGCAACCACTTTCTCGATCGCCTCTTCGATATCGGCATGCGAGATCGTCTTCGCCGCATTGCGTGCGGCAAGCAACGCGGCTTCGTTCAGCGCGTTGGCCAAGTCTGCGCCGGAGAAACCGGGGGTGGCGCGGGCAATCTTATGCAGATCGACATCGTCCGCAAGCGGTTTGTTCCGAGCATGAACTTTCAAAATCGCCTCACGCCCATCCAGGTCGGGCGAGTCGACGACGACTTGGCGGTCAAAACGTCCCGGTCGCAACAACGCTCGATCAAGTACTTCCGGCCGATTGGTCGCGGACAACAGAATGACGCCTAGGTTCGGCTCGAATCCATCCATTTCCACCAACAACTGATTCAGCGTTTGTTCGCGTTCGTCGTTCGCGTTTCCAACATGGATGCCGCGTTCGCGTCCGATCGCATCGAGTTCGTCGATAAAAACGATGCAAGGCGACTGAGCCTTGGCTTGATCGAACAGATCACGCACGCGGGAAGCGCCGACGCCGACGAACATCTCGACAAAGTCGCTGCCGCTGAGCGAAAAGAAGGGAACTTTGGCCTCGCCGGCGACCGCTTTGGCGATCAACGTTTTGCCCGTGCCTGGCGGCCCGACGAGCAGCACACCCTTGGGTATTTTTGCGCCGAGTGCCGTGTAGCGGTCAGGGTTCTTCAGGAAATCGACGACCTCCTCGAGTTCAAACTTTGCCTCGTCACAGCCTGCCACGTCATCGAACGTGACGCCCGTTTCCTTCTCGCCGACCAACTTCGCTTTACTCTTACCGATGCTCATCAGTGCCCCACCAGCCGAACCGAGACGGCGAGCGAGAAATGTCCAAAGCAAGAACATGATTCCGATCGGCAGAATCCATGACATCATCAAGTTGGAAATGAAGCTGGGCCGTACGCCCTCGAAACGCACACCCGCCGCTTCCAGTTCCTCGACCAACTTCGGGTCCTCCACACGAATCGTGCGAAAGGCAAACTCCGTAGGCTCAGCAGGCTTGGTTTCGGCAGGCTTGGTCTCTGGTGGTTTTGCAGTCGCGGAAGGCTGCGGAGTCGCTTCCTTGCTTGCGGGAGTCGAGCTGGCCGGTGAATTGGTTGGAATGGGTTTCTCTGGAATGACTGTCGCCGCGGGCGGGACAGATTTCGCGGACGTCTCGCTTGGTTTTGGATCAATCGGCTGCTTCGCACCGGCAGCCACGACTGCTGACTTGGGGCGGATCAGTCCGACCACCTCCGTGTCCTTGACATCACACTCAACCACTTCACCACGAGCAACGTGCTGCTTGAAGTCGCTGTAAGGGATCGTTTGGACGCGTGCCTGGACGAAGATGTCTTGCCAAATCCACAACATCAGCAGCATCATCGCCAAATACCACAAGGCATTTCGCCAATTCACTTCAACAGGCGGCCGTTCCGACTTATCGGGACGCGGAATACGTGCATCAGGTGGCATCTTAGGCATGATGAATGTACTTTGCGGTTCCAAACTCATTGAGTTGTCTTTGTGATTGCAGCGAGATGCTGTCTAGGCAAAAACCACGCCGAGCGTTGATAGGGGGCACTTTCGTTCTGGAATTGTATCACTTGGTCGTTTCGCGCAAGTTTCTGGCGCGCTGGGTACATTTTGATCGGATGATCGATGCTGTCCGAACGCGGACGCACAGGTACCGACATAGTTCTCGACTGCCGGTATGGAAGTCTGTGAACTACGGACGATTCCTGGCAAGCCGTGGATGTCTTCCAAAGGACGGGAACGGCTCCAATCAAATAGGCCAGCAGGGCGAATACCCAACACGAAAACAGCAGCTATTTACGAACCGAGTCGGCATTGAGGTTGGTTTCGTAATAAACCCTCGGCCAAGTCGCCCCAACCAGGCATCGCGATCGGAAAAGCGAGAGGCAGAATTGCATTCGGGACTCGTACGGTTATTTTCGCGTTGGCAGCACGGAGTACTCCCGTTTTGCGTTCGACCAAGCCGGGCGAGTTTCGAGTGGTTGCTTGCAGCTGTGAACGAATCGCGTGAACCGGCTCGCGAAATCGTCGACTGTCCCCGAGGCGTTCGGCTCGTCGTTGCACTTCGTCTCCTCGGTAGGTGCGTCTGTCAGCCAGTGCATGAGGCGAGAATTGAGCAGGCGGAATCGTGAATATCGCGGCGCGCAGGAAAACGTTTGTTTCATCGATGGCTGCCAATACAATCGCGTCTCAATGTCCGCGGTCAACGGCGGCTCTTTATCTCCGCCAGGGTGTTTTCCAAGACTCAAGTCCCGTACCGAGAAGAATGCTGTCGGCACCTCGGAAAGAAACTGCCTGTAATGGCGAATGCACCACTCGATCCGCGGGTCGTAGTGACCATTGTGTGCCGGCGACCCGAGCATTACAGCATCGTATGCGTCGATTGCGATTTCGTCGGCTGATTCCTGAACGACATTGTAAAGATCGTTGGAAACACCGTCCGCTGACATCTGTGCGGAAATACGTTTCGCAATTGTTTCGGCTCGGCCACCGATAGAAGCATAGATGATAAGCACACGCATGTTCTCTCCAATAAGGATGGGGCTACTGTTGCAACGGCGTTCACAAGTCGTTTCGCGAATGTGTTTCACCGCAATAACCATACCAAACTCATTTGCAAATGCTCCAATTCTTGTTCCTTTAGCTGGCCATGAAGTTCGCTAGCCTCCACGTTTAGAATTGCCCGTTGGAATCGTGCCATTGTGAACATCAATGGCACACTCTTTGCGACCCACCTAAATCCGGTGGCATCAATCTCAAATCAGCGCACCCTCAACGCTGCCGACAATAGCGTGATACGCAATAGATCAAACAAGGAAATCAGAAATGAGTAACAGAGTTGCGACACAGTACGTTCGTTGGTTTGACCAAGTCCGCATTGAGGACGTTGCGTTGGTCGGCGGAAAGAACGCTTCGTTGGGCGAGATGTACCAGTCGCTTGCCTCCCGAGGCGTTCGCGTTCCCAATGGTTTCGCCACAACAGCGGATGCTTATCGTCAGTTTTTGAATGAGTCCGGCCTCGATGAGAAGATTCGCCAGATTCTGGCTGACTTGGACACCGGGGATATCGCGAATTTGCGGCAACGAGGTGCCCAGGTTCGGCATGCGATCCTGCAGACGGAATTCCCGTTCGACGTCGTGCAGGCGATTCTTCTTGGCTACGAAAATCTTTGTCACGACCACGAGCAACCTGTCGCCGTTGCCGTGCGCAGTAGCGCAACGGCCGAGGACTTACCAGACGCCAGCTTCGCCGGCCAACAGGA
>JAGQPC010000166.1 GCA_020426925.1 Planctomycetales bacterium
GCGTCGTCTAACTCACCGGCGGAAAAACACACACGCGCCAGGCTAAATCCCAACAGCGGCTCGTTACCTGCGTGAAGTTTTCGAAAATACAATTTGGCTTTTTCAAAGTTGTTCGTGCTTAGGAACGATTCAGCCAAAACTTGATGAACCGTCGCCGACTGCCTGCGGATCGCGTCGACTGCGTCTTGCTCGATGCCCAAATCGTGGCCCTCGAGCACAGAGGCGATGGGCTGAAAATGTCGAACCGCGTCTTCGTGGTGACCTAGCAAGTAACAGATGCGCCCTGCCTCAAAGCGAGTTATGAAGCGAGTCGTTTTGGCTTGCCCCGATTTGTCGGTGTCCGCACGCGAGTCCAGATCTTGCAGAATCCGGTTGTATAAGGTCGCAGCCATCGCGAATTGCCGCTGTTCGCTGAACGCGATCGCCAACCGGCGCACGACGAACGGGTCGACGCTGACGTTATCGGACGCAAGCACTAGATATCGGAATGCTTCGTCGTAACGACCAATGCGATAGGCTAGCGGCACAATCTCCTCAACCAAATACTCTTTCGCGTGCGAATACCGAAAGGCTCGTTGGTATTTCTGCAACGCTTTGCCGAACTGATCTCGCTGATAGAAAAGACGACCTTCCGCAAAAGACGCTGCTGCCGACACACGGTCTAGATCGGATTCAGTCCGGCCTCTGGCCGGGACGTATGGCTCAGTCGATTCGCCGACGACTTCACCAATCACTGCATGTCGCCCAGACGGACTCGACACAGCAGAATCAAGCGGCTGCGCCGACAACGTCCGCAGCGTTCCGAAGAACAGCGTAATTGAGACGAAACCTAATCGAGTGATTGGAGACATCGACAATGAGTCCAGGCAGGCAAGAACGTCAAGTCACGCGCCACGAGCTTTCTGTTCGCGACTGACTGATTGTAACCTGTACTGGCCAAACGGACTGCAACCGCAGGAAAACAGCAGCCTGCGGACCGAAGAATCACACGATACGAACACTGAGGCAGTTCGTCAAAGTTCCGAACGCGAGCCGGATCTGGTGGTGACTGCCAACGATGCTATCGAGGTTTCCGTCGAGCAATCTTTTTCGTTTCAGACTTTTTGGACGACTTGCTCGCCTTTTTAGCAATCTTCGTGGACGTCTTTTTCTTGGTAATCTTTTTTGCTGTTTTCTTGGCAGACTGTTTTACAGCCTTCTTAGCAGCTGGAGCCTGCTTGGTTGTCTTTTTCTTGGTAGTTTTTTTAACTGCCTGCTTCTTCGTACCCTTGGTCGTTTTCGCGGGGTCCTCAGCAGCTTCTTCTGCAGTCTCCTCAACTGCAACGGTTGGCTCTGCCGGTTTCTTGGACGATTTCCGCTTCGGCATTCGCGGTTTTGAATCGGGGTCAATTTCCAGCAGAATGTTGCGGACTTCACTGCTGAAGGGACTCGCAACTAGTGCTGCTCCCATCTGATGAACGAGCGATCCGAATTCGGTTCCGCTGTTTTTTGGAATAGCACGTTCAAGCCCCGGTACCGATCCTTTTTTGTATTCTGCTTCTGTTAATGCACCTGCAATGTACATAACATCCAGCGAACCACGGCAGATCGGAATCGAATGACCGCCGAGCGAATTCTGAACGACATAAGAAACTGCAAATGGCGTCGTACCTCGCAGATCCTCCAATGTCTTTACGGCAGCACCGAGATTCTGCTTCACCAGTGGCTCCAGCGAAAACTCGTACACAGTCTCAAAAACGCTGTGCAACGTGTGCTTAAGATTTGTCGCCGCCAACTCGGCGTCGGGCAGTCCTTTCAGCATTTCTGACAGCTCACGCACTGTCGTGACGCGTACTTCATTCCAATCGAAAAAAGATTCTTGCAGCCGGGCAAAACAAACCTCAGCAATGTCGTGCTTGGCATTTTCCAGGCAGCACGCAAACAGCAGTTGTTCTAACACCGGACGACTGATCGGGGCGACAGGTTGAAAGTGCTTCTTTAGGACTTTATGAGTTTTTGCAATCACCGCGGCACGGTTACTGATCGTGGCCATCTATTGTGATCCTTTATACAAATGGTGCGTCACTGCGTAGCGGCGACCGTTTCTCGTTAAGTGAGCAGTACAGCGTTATTCTTCCGGCACGGTGCCTGATTCCAGCTCGTCCAAGGTTTCATCCGTCGCGTCAGCTTCGTCCGAATTTTTGGGCAACACTTCGTCCAGAATCGCTGCAACACGAAAGGAGTTTTTTACTCCTTGATCGAGCACAAATTCAATCCGTGGCACGTAACGAGTGTCGATGCGTTTGCCGACCTTCTGCTGCAGGAATCCACGAGCATTCCGCAACCCGTGCATGCAGAGGTCCTGTTTCTTTTCATCGCCCATGATGGAAACGTGAACCTTTGCGTTGCGCATGTCAGAAGCCACTTCAACAAAGGTGACCGTAACGTCCCGGACGCGTGGATCGCGAAGTTCAGTAAGGATTGCAGAGCTGACAACTTCGCGAATCGCGGATGCAGCTTTCAAAGTTCGTCGAGAGTTCATGCGGAATTGCCACTAATTCATTTCACATGTTTCAGGTAACAGCGAAGTGAAGTTACAGTGTTCGTGCTACCTCTTCGACCTTGTATGCCTCAAGAATGTCGCCTTCTTTTAGGTCATTGAATCCGGCCAGCTTGATACCGCATTCATAGCCTTCTCTGACCTCCTTGGCATCGTCTTTTTCTCTTTTCAGTGAGTCAATTGGATAATCACCGATGCCTCGACCTTCGCGGTTGACCCGCACTCGAGAGCCTCTTTCCACATTGCCGGCGAGTACCCGACAACCTGCAACGGCCCCAAGACGGCTGATCGTGAACACACGTTGCACGAGGGCTCGACCAAGCTCTTTGATACGTTCTTCGGGTTTAAGTCGACCTTCCAGCAAGGCTTTCAAGTCTTCTGTAACCTTGTAGATGATGTCGTAGCGACGGATCTCCACTCCTCGCTCATCCGCCAACGAACGAGCGGCTTCGTCCGGAATGACATTAAAGCCTACGATCACTGCGTCTGAGGCGTCGGCCAAGGTAACGTCGGCCGACGTGATGCCTCCGACCGAAGCCTGCAGGATGTTGACCTTTACTTCCGGGTGGTCCAGCTTTCCAAGTTCCTTTTGGATCGCCTCAATCGATCCTCGCACATCGGCGCGAAGGATGATATTCAGCACGGAAACCTCGTCCGCCTGGCCTAATCGACCTTCTTCTAAACGACGCTGGAACTCGATAAATGACACTTTAACCGTCGCGCCACTTAACGATTGCGACCGCGATTCGTGCTGACGAGTTTCAGCAATTTCTCGGGCTGCCGAAATGTCGCCCAACACATAGAACGGATCACCAGCACCTGGAGCAACATCGAGCCCCGTCACGTTAACAGGCGTCGAAGGTCCAGCCTCTTTCAGGCGTTTTCGGACGTTGAGCGTATCATACATGGCTTTGACTCGGCCGTGAGCACCACCACAAACAATCACATCACCGACCTTAAGCGTGCCTTTTTGCACGATAATCTTCGCCACGACACCGCGATTGCCTTCTTGCTCTGCCTCCAAGCACGTTCCAGTTGCTTTTCGATCTGGATTCGCCGTGTACTCGTGCAAGTCGGCTGTCAACAACAACGTCTCTAGCAGATCATCAATTCCCTCGCCCGTAATGGCGCTAGTCTTCACGACTTCGACGTCACCGCCCCACTCGACGGGCAGCAAATCATGCTGAGCCAGTCCTTGATATGCGATGTTAGGATCAGCACCAGGCAAATCGATTTTGTTAAGAGCCACAACAATCGGCACGCCCGCAGCTCGAGCATGACTAATTGCCTCTTCCGTTTGCGGCATGATCCCATCGTCCGCGGCGACCACGAGAACCGCGATGTCTGTCACGTGCGCGCCGCGAGCTCGCATTTCGGTAAACGCTTCGTGGCCCGGAGTATCAACAAACGCGATCTCACGACCGTCCTTCTTGATCTTGTAGGCGCGGATGTGCTGCGTGATTCCACCAGCTTCGCCTGACACGACATCGAGACTGATGATCCGATCCAGCAGCGACGTCTTTCCATGGTCCACATGCCCCAGAAATGTAATGACAGGCGGGCGAGGCTGGAGCGTGTCTGGATCATCCTCAATGTCATCAATCGTGCTAATCAGTTTGTCTTCGAGTGATTCGGCAGCATTGAAATCAACATCTAGATCTAGTTCGGCCGCGATTAATTCGGCCATCTCCAGGTCCAGCTCCATGTTGATTGTCGCCATTGTGCCAAGGCCCATGAGTGTCTTAAGAACTGACGCTGATGGGACACCGGTCGCTTCTGAAAACCCGCGAATCGAAATCGGAGTTTCCACACTGACTCTGCCTTTTCGTGGAGCAGCGGTATTCGTTCCGCCTTTACGAACGAGGCGGCGGCGGCGGCGGCGTGTTGCGTCACCCGAGTCGTCATCGCCGATCGAAATACTGCGTTTGCGTTTCTGTTGGCGAGCAGCGCGAGTGTTGGACATCGCAGCCAAGCTCTTTTCGCCTTCTTCGGTACGGCCGACTTTTCCTCGTCGAGCTTTGCCGGCGGCGCCTTCTTCACCGCCCGGTGATTCGAATCGCTTACCACGTTTCTCATCGCGGTCAGCATCTCGTTTCTTGTCAGCCTGCTTGGTGAACTGCTCAAGAGGAGCAGACATGCCTGACTTCGCGTTGCGAATGGCGTCTGCGGGCAACGTCATGATTGGCTTTTGAGGCGCCGGTTCGTTGGCTTTCTTTTCAACCTTGGGCTGCGGCGTTTTTGGAATTGCCGCCATGCGAACTACCGGCTCGCGTTTTTGTTGACCAGGTTTTGCTTTCGGCCTTTTTTCCGCTCCGCCAGCCTTTTGGCGTTGTTGCGCAAAAGGTGTTAGAGGCGCTTCGCGGTTGCGACTCTGACGGACAGGCGCATCAATGGTTGCTTGCGTAGGCGCAATAGGAGGTGGCTTGGGAACGTCGATTTGTGCTGGTGGCGCAGCAGGCCTAATATCAACGGCTGGCTCGGGAGTAGTTCCACCGGCATCAGGACCTGCTTCAGCTGCGACTTCCATCGTGGACGGTGATTCTGTTGTGGGCGCAGCCGGCTTTGGCGGTTTGGGCGCAACAATCACCTTGGGTTTGAGTCCCGCACCTGGAGAGATGTAATCATCCCGCGTAATCGGCTTCGACGGGTCGTTCCGTATTGGTCGCCCCGTAGCTTCGCGCGCAGGCGCACTCTTCTTCGTGCTTCCCCCTGCTAGAAACGACTTGAGCTTTGCCGTTTCGTCGTCGCTAAGACTGGCTAATGCAGAACCTTTGCCGGTAATGCCAGCTTTCGCGCAGACATCGACGAGCTCTTTGCTGTCGATCTTCAACTCTCTCGCTAATGCGTAAATCCGAATGGGCAACTCTCGCCCTCCTTATTCCGCGTGCCTAGCACGCAACTCTCAAAACACCATTTGCAAATCTCCCCATTACTGTCGGTCGAGGCCTCACCAAAGAAAGAACCACTTTCCGACGGGATGCATCAGGTTACGAAATAACTGCAAACGCCCAAATAATTGGAAACGCCGTTCAATAGCTTACATCGTTAAAAACACGAACGGTAGCCCGCACCACGGTTTTGCCTGGTGCCAAGCTAATTCACCACCTAACCTTCGTCCGACAGGGGGGATCCACCTGAATCCGAATCGGAACTTGAGTCTACGCTAGAGTCAGGATTCGACGGACTTTCGTCAGATTCGGACTCACCGGACTCATCGTCCGCAGCTTGTGCGGCCGCTTCCTCTTTGGCACGCTCCAAAGCCTCGGCTTCTTCAGTCGCCTTAGCGATCCGCTCTTCTTCTTTTTGCCGTTTTCGCTCGGCGATCGCGGCCTGCTCCGCTTCCTCAGCACGAGCCTCGGCCTGCTCGACAATTTTGTCGACGACCTCTTCAGTCAGTCCACCCATTTCCATTAGATCGTCAGGCTCGATCACCGACAAATCGTCGTACGACAGAAACCCTTCGCCAACAAGGACTTCGGCCAACTCGTCTGTCACGCCTTCGATCGAAGAAAATCCTTGAACAGCGTTTTCAATCTGCTCCTGCAGCTCGTCCTGGGTCATGATTTCGATGTCCCAACCGCAAAGTTTGCTCGCCAAGCGAACGTTTTGCCCGCGACGACCAATCGCCAAGGACAGTTGATCCTCGCGAACCAGTACGATTGCTCGGCCCATCATCCGGCACAGGATCACTTCGTCGACTTCCGCGGGCTGCAGAGCATTTGGAATCAATGTCAACAAATCTTCATTCCAGCGGACGATGTCGATTCGTTCTCCCGAAAGCTCGTCCACAATATTTTTGATGCGGTTTCCTCGGACTCCGACACACGCTCCCACGCAGTCGACGCGTTGATCGGCGCTGCTGACGGCGACCTTGCTGCGATACCCTGGTTCACGAGATATCGCGCGTACCTCAATAACACCGTCAGCGATCTCTGGAATCTCTTGCTCAAAAAGTCGCTGGACAAACGATGGCCGCGTGCGACTGAGGACAACTTTTACTCGGCTTCCATCCTTGCGCACGTCAAATACGACCGCACGAACGCGCTCGTTCGCATGATGAGTCTCGCCAGGGATCATTTCGCCGCGAGGCAGAATTGCTTCCACGTTGCCCAGTGAGACTGTTGTGGCCCGCCCTTCGCTGCGTTGGACTGTACCGCTGACCATCTCGTTCAGCAGCTCACTGTATTCATCGTGCAGTGCATCTCGCTCCGCTTCGCGGATTTTCTGCGTGATCACCTGCTTCGCGGTTTGTGCGCCAATTCGCCCTACGGTTTCCTCGGGATCGAGTGGCTGACCGTCGCAACTACCGCTGATTGAACCATCTTCGCGGTGAATATCGATAATGATCTCGGCTTCTTCGCCATAGTACTTTCGCGCAGCGGTCACCAACGCTGCCTCGATGGCTTGGAAGACGATCTCTTTGTCTATGTTCTTATCGCGATGAATAGCATCAACGATTCGCAATATTTCGTTGGGGTTCATGGTTCCAACAAAACCTTCCCAAAATGCGAACAGGCGACCAAACGGACGCCTGTTGCGGTGGATATGATGATCACGTCCTTGTACGTGTCTGAACGAGCACGCCGATTTTCGTAAATCGTGTCCACGCTAGAGCTTTCGCCAAACGTAGAATCTCGCCAGCTTATCGATGGCCGCCCAAGGTGTCAACATGATCAGACAACAGATAGCACTTCAGGGTGCTCTGGCTGTCGGGCGGCGAGGCCCCAAAGCCAGAAAAACCACGTGAGCGGTCAGGTTCGCCATTCAACTTGTGAAGGACCGGCCATTAACACCAGTCCTTCTCTTGCAGTCATGCCGCAAACCGTCCGGCGAGGATCACGCTCGCCTGCCCCTGAGGCGTCGCACTCAGGTTCAAGACCGTGCTGCCGGCGTCGATCGAATCTGAAGTCACGACGTTGATCGAGCACGCATCATCTGGATGCTGATAATTTCTGGCGGGAAACAAAGTTCCATCGTTAAGCGCGTGCAAACTAGCGATCAACTCGACTAAACCACTGCACGCCCCTAAATTGCCAAAGCTGCCTTTTGCCGCGACGACAGGAACGTCCGAGTCACGTCCTGAAAAAACTGTCCGAATCGCGCTCGCCTCGGCAACGTCCGCGTCTTTCGTCCCCAAACCATGCGCGTGTACGTGCCCGACGTCTCCCGGCTCCACACCAGCCAGCGCAATCGATTGCCGCATCGCGTTGACCAATGCCTTTTCCGGAAGCGGCACAAAATGCTGGTCCATCACAGCCGACGAACCATGCCCAAGAATCTCGCCAATGATCGTTGCTCCTCGCTGCTGAGCATGGTCCAACGACTCCAAAATCACCACGGCCGCACCTTCACCGAGCACCGAACCTTGCCTGTCTCGATCGAACGGCCGACATGCGTCGGCAGGATCAGAAACACCCGCAGCCAACGTTTCTTGCAAGACAGTGTGGACCGACCGCAGTGGATGAATTCGGCACCCTGTCGCACCTGCCACAATCACGTCTGCCATTCCACGAGCGATCGTTGTTGTCGCCTCGGCCACCGCCAGATTCGATGAAGCTTCTCGCATCGTGATCGAATTACTGGCACCGCGCAGGTCGTTATAGATCGCCACGTGACACGCCGGCATATTTGGCAAATATTTTAGCAGCCATAGCGGAGTGACCTTCGGCAGTCCCGATTCTGCCCATTGCTCGAAATCGAATGAGCCATCCGTGACACACTGGCGAATCGGATCGATGAATTCGTCCGGCATTGTGGCAATGTAATCAGAACCAAACAGCACGCCGATCCGTTCGTGGTCTTCGGCCGCCAAATCCAACCCTGAATCGACGAGACCTCGCTGAGCCGCGGCAACACCCATTTTGATTTCGCGGCACATGACCTTCAGCCCCTTACGAATCTGCTTTTTCACAGCAGGTTCCAGAGTGCCAAAATCTTCAATGTTTTCTTGGAAATCGCGAGCTTCTCCGCCAAAGCTAACCGGCAATGCGTCGACAGGAATCCTCTCAAACGTAGCAATGCCGGTCCGCCCTTCTCGCAGGCCGCCGATAAGCTCCTGTACTGAATTTCCGAGTGGACTGATAACGCCGCACCCGGTGACAACTACACGTCGAGAATATGCCACGTTCACATCTTCTAAAGTAAAGTTCTTTGGGCCATCGCTGGCGCCCCGGCTCCAACCGAACATTCCAGCCGGACCAATTCTAAATGTCGCGGCGAATATCGTCGAGGCTCGGGGATTTCACCTAATACCGGCCTCGATAATTCAGTCGTCCGGACCGCAACTGTTCTTGCTCTTCGCGGACAAATTGCGTAGGTCCTTCCTTGCATTCCAACATAAGCAAGGCGTCCACACGAGGGGCGTCACCTTTCACGAGCTTCGTCAGCCCAGGAATCAGCTCTGGAGAATCCTTAATTCCCGGCATCCCTACAACGCCTCGACTGACCAACAGGACTTTGCCAACGGGCCACTGAAACCGCTCGTGAACCGACCAGCTGGCCAATTGAGGGACCTCTGCCATTACTCGTTGGCCACCATTCGGTCCGGGAACGTCTAACGCAAGCGGCGTCATTCGTTCGATTTGGTCGACTCGGCACTTAATCGCGACGTCAATTAACTCGCCATTCAGCGTCACCAGAGGGCTAATCTTGAGCGAATACCCCGAAGTCACTTCGCCCGAAACCAACTGATAGCTCGCGCCGGTTACTCGGTCTCGCTCAACACCTTTGGTGTACGAGTAGGGCCACTTTTGTGACAGCAATTCCGATTGCCCGCTCCGAACAAGCATGTTTGGCGAATTGTGTTCTCGAAAGTCACCGCGTTGCCGCAAGTGCGTCAGCAGTACGGACGCATCCTCTTTTGCCAGCAGCCATGCCTCAACCCCAGGCGAACTCACCTTCACCGGAGTCATCATCGGCCAAGCCTTCGATCGCCAATTCACGGTGCCGACCGTCATCAAACGAACGGACACCCCAACTTGATCGTTGTTAG
>JAGQPC010000167.1 GCA_020426925.1 Planctomycetales bacterium
CGACAGGCTGGAAGCCTATCCCACACTCACTCTGAATCTGCTTTACCGAAATTCCCATATTTCGCGGCATTACCTTGATGCACAAGCTCGACGGCTACGGGCACCTTTTGCGGAATATCGCGTTCGCCTTTAAGATACTTGTCAGCCGACTCCGCCGCAGTTTGGGCCATCAGTTTGGGGAACTGCATTCCGGTGGCGACGATCTTGCCTTCCTTGATCATGTTGACCACGTCGTCTGCGCCATCAAAGCCGAAGACCTTTACTTGTCGGTCCTTGCCCGCGGCGAGCAATGCCTGATAGGCGCCCATCGCCATCGCATCGTTGCCACAGAAGACCGCGTTGATATCTGGATTGGCCTGAAGAATTGCTTCCATGACTTCCAGTGCCTTCGCTCGATCAAAGTCAGCGCTTTGTTGAGCAACCATTTTCAAATCAGGGTAGCGATCCACAACGCTGTGAAACCCGTCCGAGCGATTCCGTGTGTTGTTATCTCCGACCAACCCCAATAGCTCGACGTATTTGCCGGATTCGCCTACCTCTTTCACAAAGTGCTGACCAATCGCAACGCACCCAGAATAGTTATCTGACAGGACCTGTGACACCGCTGCGTCGGTCGCGTTGATTTCACGGTCCATGCAGAACACCGGCACGTTGGCGTCTTTGCCTCGACGAACATTTGCGATCGAACCGTCGGCATCGGTGGGATTGAAGAGAACTGCCGTGTAGCCTGATGCGATGACATTGTCGAAGTGAGCGGTTTCTTTGGCTGGATCGTTCTGCGAATCGAATACGACCGCTTCGTACCCGAGCTTTGTCGCGTTCTCCTTCGCGGAATCCGCCAACACCACGAACCACGGATTGTTCAACGTGGAAATAATGACGGCAACTTTCTGTTTACCGGTCGCCGAACCTACGTTGGTGTTGGTGGCTGTTGGTGATGTGTCGGTGTTGCAGCCGCTAAGAGCGATGACCAGTGAGAACACCAATGGTATCGCCCACAGCTTTGAGTTTTTGGTTGGTGACATGAGGGAACTCCGTGTAAAGGGCCGGTTCCTGCCGGCCGTTGGCGAGAATCCATCCGATCGCGTCCGGTGGGAACCGGCCCAGGTCAGAATACGACTCCCGATTTCAAGATGACGTTGGCATAAGGTGTACACTCACCGGTTCGAACAACCGTCTGACTATCGCACGTTTGTTTCTTAAATTCCTCGTGCGAAATCTCAGTTACTTTCGGCGCCATCGAGTGATTCTCGAAGAGCCCCATCATTTCATCGAAAATGGTCTGGTTGTGAGCGTGAATCTCAGTGGCGACGACGATCTCCTCCACCATCAACTCGGTTAGTATCGCGTCCAACGTCCGAACGAATGATGGGTAGCCGCTCTCAATCGCGAGGTCGATTCGTTTGACGCCAGCGGGGATGGGCAGACCTGCATCGCAGACCGTGATGGACGCCGTGTGACCGATCCGGCTGATTTCGTAGCTGAGTTCGCTGTTGAGTAAACGATTGCGCTTCATTTCTCGTGGGATAGGCTTCTAGCCTGTCGTCGAAGTTTTGCTCGTGGTGAAAACAGGCTGGAAGCCTATTCCACATCTTTCCTAACTCTTGTGGGGAACGACTTCGATTTTGCAACACTCGTCGAACTTTGTGACCGTACCGAACTTCTCCACCAATTCGTCGAGGCCGAAACGGTGTGTGATCAGCGAAGGAAAGTCGTAGCGATCGGATTGCTGCTGCAGAATCTTCAGCACGGGCCCCCAGTCCGTTCCGCAATGGAAGACGGAATGAATGTGCAGGTTCTTCGAACTGATGTGCTGCATCACATCCAGATTGACCGGCTTGCCGAGGTCTACCCAGTTACCGACTTCGATGACCGTTCCACCCTTGCGGACCATCTTCAATGCTTCGATGAAGGCCTCGGGCTCGCCAGCGGATTCGATGACCAAGTCCGGTCCAACGCCTTCGGTCATGTCTTGTACCTGAGCGATGCGGTCTTCTTCTGAAATCTGCGAAGCGTTGAGCGTCACATCCGCATACAGGCCCGTTGCAATTCCAAGTCTCAGATCGGAAAGGTCGGTGGCAATTCGCAAGCCGGCACCGTGGATACTTGCCATGATGCCGTGCAATATTCCAAGCGGGCCATTGCCCAGTATCGCCACGGACTGGCCGGGACCGAAACCTTCGTTTACCGGTGCGAACGGACCGGCTGCTCTACCGACCGAATGATAGGCAACCGCCATTTCTTCTACGAAGACGGCGATGTCCGTCGGCATCTCTTCTGGGACCTTGAAAAGGTGCGTTCCAGGTCGAATGTACATGTACTCTGCGAAGCCGCCGCGCAGGTAGGGTTTGGTTTCGCAGTTTGGGTGAAGTCCATATGCCTGAATCTGATTCAAGCAGGTTGTGTTGTTGTAGTGCTTTCGACAGTAGACGCAGTGACCGCAATTGACTTCTACCGCGAGGGCCACACGATCGCCAACCGTAAGCGGCTGCTTGTCATAGTCCAGCACTTTGGCAGCGTTGTCGCCGATCTCGACGATCGTTCCAATGACCTCGTGTCCTCCCACGTAAGGAAAGATCGACTTCCCACGAAGTTCCGTTGCTTCGCCTTTGTAGATATGGCGATCGGTGCCACAGATCCCGGCCATATCGACTTTTAAGATCGCCGAATCGTGATCCATCGTGGGGTACGGATAGGTCCTCATCTCCGTCTGACCGGGTGCCGTCATAGCGACGGCCCGTACGGTTTCGGGCTTAGTTGTCGCTGAATCTTGGACCACGGGTTTGGTCGGAGTCGCCGTTGAAGGGCTATTCATTTTTCTTCCTTTCCACGGGTAGGTTGTTCACGCGACCGCACGCATGAACTAGTTTCTTGACACACAGCATACCCGTAGATTGCCAGCAGTTCTCCCTGCTTCGCGACCAGGAATCACGATATCCTAAGGTTTATGAAGAAATTCGATCGCACCAGACCGGAGTTTTCGCCTTACGGCTTTACATGCGAAGTTTGGAAACCGGCTCGCATGCCTCGCCCGGACCGTCATAACGAAGTCGAGATCAATCTACTCACATCCGGCTCGCTTTCGTATTTGCTCGGCGGACGTCGCACGACAATTGCGGCTGATAGGCTTGCCGTTTTTTGGGCTGCCATCCCACATCAGATCGTGGAGTTCGAAGGCGATGCACCTTATTTCGTTGTGACACTGCCCCTTAGTGATTTCTTACGCATCGGACTCGAACCGAGTTTCGTTAGTCGAGTCATGCATGGCGAGTTGGTCATTGACTCGAAAACGGACGAAACTGACCGACTCAAATTCCAACAATGGGAGCGGGAGCTGAGAAAGAGCAACTGGACAGACGAACGTGCCGCACGGCTAGAAGTGGAGGCTCGGCTGCTGCGTTTTGCGCGTGTCGGTCCTGAACGGGCAGCCGCCAAACATTCTCCTCGGCTATCTCGTGCGGACCAGTTGGCATGCTATATCGCGCAGAACTACCAACAGCCGCTGACGTCCACGTCCATCGCTGAGGCAAACGGCCTACATCCCAATTACGCGATGAACCTGTTTCGAAAGACCTTCGGCACAACCATGAATCACTTCCTCACCGAACACCGCATCTCGCATGCGCAACGATTACTAGCGACTGGCGAAGAAACAATTCTGGATGTTGCTTTTGCAGCCGGATTTCAAAGTCTGAGCCGCTTCAACGAGGCCTTCAAAGCCGCGTGCGGCTGCTCACCGCGCGACTATCGAAAGGCACATCAGGCTGACCGCTGAAGTTCGACGACGGAACGGTACTGGTGATCAAGGCCGATTTTGACGATCCCGAAGTGCATCAGGAGGGCGTGTCCTTACGCAGTTAGGGCGTGCGATTGCTGCTCACTTTACGCAGCGATTGCTCTTCGCCTCGATCGAGCGATCCTCGTCGTAAGGGGTTGCCGCACAACGGGTTGCTGGACAGACAAGCTTCATCAATTGGGGAGCAAAAATCGCCGTGACGGCACTTTTGTCTATCTCGTACCCAGGAAGCCCCTGATGGTCGAGAAATGCCCGTCAGCGAATTTCCACGAGCTGGTAATAGCCTTCCTATGTTGCATCCGCGAACCCTACAGCGTCACGCGATTGTCGATGCGAAGCCTGACCTCTTCGATGGCCTGTTTGAGAACGATGGCGATGTTCGGTATTTCAGTCTGACGAATGACGCGTGAGTAGTCGTCTATGTCCTTGTCGTAAATCGCTGCCGTGGTTTCGTACGGCCGAAGGCGTTCTACGGCACCGGCACCGAACAGATTCTTCGAGAGACTGCCTTGCGGGTCTTGGTCGATGACCAAGACGTTCGCACCATATTCAGCACACGCTCCGGCGAGTTGGAGGCACATGATAGTACGGCCAGCTCCGCCTTTTCGGGCGTACATTGAAAGGACAATTGGGTCTTTCACACTCCTCCTTGAATCATGCAGGACAAATATGCCGTGGCGTCACCAAATCCGACAAGCGTTAATTTCGAGCCATTTCCGACAAGACTACTGCAGCAAGTCGCACGGTGAGACGGATGCTGCATGCATTGCGGCGACAGTCTCACCGTGCGACTTTCCTACAAAAACGATGCAAGAAGTCGCATCGTGAGACGATGCAAGAAGTCGCTGCACGAAAGTGCGCGGTAATGCTGCATCTTTCTGTGTTGCCAGAACTCAGCGGTACTGTTTACCTGGGAGGAACTTTAGTCAACTTAAAGCTGGGCTCCGGACGGACCGGCTGAATGATGGGAGTCAGAAGCCATCATTCCGTGATTTCGAAAAGAGCTTCACTGCGGTGAAGGTTCTGCACTGGAGACAGCTAACTGCCTAACCCGCGATACTTGAGGTCGACTTCGTCGCAGTCCTCCTAAGCGTGGGGCGAAACCGAGTAGGTTTTAGGGCGAAACTGAGTAGGGTCGTAGAGCGATACCAAGTAGGTTTTGGGGCGAATAAACCCCACGCTGCCGGCTCATTGCATCGAACACTAGATGAAGCTTCGCTGCGGTCTCGCCCATGAACTTGGTGATCAGTCCGTGAAGCTGTACGGAGAAAAGAGGCAGTTTCAGTTCACCAGCCAAGGCTGACGCGGTCATCGTCTTGCCACACCCCGGAGGACCTACCAAAAGGAGCTTGCGCCGCGCAGACAGATTATGGCTGCGAAGTGTGTCCTGTTTCCGGTACTCCCTAAGCACCTTGCCGAGTGCCGCCGTAACGCTGTCCGGAAGCACCATTTCCGATAGACGCGTTTTCGGGTAGGTCACCGTTAGTAGACCGGCCAAT
>JAGQPC010000168.1 GCA_020426925.1 Planctomycetales bacterium
GAGTCGATCAAGGTGCTGGTCGTCGAGTCGACTCCGCGCTGGGAGTACCGATATCTGCGCAATGCTTTGGAGCGAGATCCCGGCGTCGACGTGCGTTGCATGTTGTTCCATCCAGGGCTGTCCGCCCGTGGCGGCGGAGCCAACTACTTGAAGCAGTTCCCACAAGCCGTTGAGGAACTCTCGGAGTACGACGTGATCTTTCTGGGCGACGTCGGCGTTGGCCCCAGTCAATTGACGGCCGAAGATTGCGCGCGGATTCGGGGGATTGTGGAGAATCAGGCCAGCGGTTTAATTTTCTTGCCGGGCATGAGCGGCCGGCAGCGCGAGCTGTTGTCGACGGAGCTCAACGACCTGTACCCGGTGTTGCTGGATGATCAAAACCCTCACGGCTTTGGTACCGGGCATAAGGCGTCGTATTTGCTGACCGAGATGGGCACATCGAGCTTGCTCACAAAGCTCGGTGATACGCCGGAGGAGAATGTGGCGATCTGGACACGCCTGCCGGGGTTTCAATGGCGCTCGCCGGCCTATCGTGCCCGCGCTGGTACCGACGTGTTAGCGATCCATCAGCAGTCGCGGGCGCCGATCTTGGTAACGAAAACCTTCGGCACCGGTAAGGTGCTCTTCATGGGGACTGATGGCGCGTGGCGTTGGCGAGAGGGTGTTGAAGATCAATACCACTATCGCTTTTGGGGGCAAGTGGCGCGGTGGATGGCGTATCAGCGGCATATGGCCAAAGGCGAAATGCTGAGGATGTTCTACACTCCCGATCGTCCCGAGCCCGGTCACACGGTCACTCTGAATGCGATCGTGCTCGATCCTACGGGGACGCCACTGAATGGCGGAACCGTTACCGCCGACATTAAAGACCCCCAAGGAATAGTGCAGAAAGTGCGGTTTCAGCCCGGTGGCGGAGAATGGGGGCTTTATACGTGTAGGTTCACACCAAATCGAATCGGCGACTACCAGGTGACACTTTTCTGCAAAGAAACGACCGCTGTGCTCGAAGCCAGGGTGGGCGTTCAGGGGGAGGTTCGAGAAAAAATTGGGCGGCCGGCAAGATACGACGTCATGCGGGAAGTAGCAAAACTTTCGCGGGGCGAGTTCATTTCGTATGATGAGGCGGAAAAACTGCAGGATCAAATTCTGCAATTGCCTCCGCCGGAACCGACGGTGCGACGGCGACAGATTTGGGCCAGTCCGTATTGGGCTGGAGCGTTGATTGGCATTATGGGAATTTTTTGGGTAGGGCGCAAGATGAAAGGCGCCATCTGACGTTAGAAGAAGAGACGGATGTGATACAGCGTTCCACAATTACTGTCCGAAAATAAAAGCACGCCAATGTCACGGTGCTGATTGGGCGGTAATCACAAACAGAGGGACAATCAAAATGTCCAACGGAAGACCACGGTTGAAATTACCAACCGACCTAAAAGACAAGCTGGTCGGATTCCAGCGGCGCGTCTGGTCAATCAAATTGACCGAGGCCGTTTGTATTGCGATCTTGCTGACGACAATTTCGTATCTCGTCATTTTTGCTTCGGATCGAATCGGTGAAACGTCTGTTTTCCTTCGGTCAACTGCACTAGCAGTCGGCTTGTTTGGCTGGCTTGTCTGGGTCCCTCTGATGCTGTATCGCTGGGTGTTTCGGCACCGACGACTGGAAGATGTGGCGAGATTGCTCGCTTCAGAAAAACCACTCATTGGCGACCATCTGTTGGGCGTGATCGAGCTATCACAAAACGCTGGTGACAAGAACGCGTCGCCTGCTCTCTGCCAAGCGGCGATCGAACAAGTCGCGGACGACACTCGAGAAATCGATTTTTTGCAATTCGTTCCGAACCCGCGTCATGTTGCGCGAATTATCACGGGAGGCATCTGTTGCCTATTGGCGTTAGGCGCGTTCCTCACCCCAGGCGCCGGTCCGAACGCGATGGCACGTTGGGCAAAGCCGCTCGCAAATATTCAGCGATACACTTTCGCGCAGCTGGCCCAAGTACCAGATGAGTTGGTCGTTCCGATTGGTGAGTCGTTTGCCTTCAACGTTCCGCTTTCGGAAGAAACTGTTTGGAAACCAAGCTCGGGTAAAGCACGATTCCGCAGCCAATCGGTTGTGACTACCACACGCGATGGAAACCGTTATACGTTTGAAATCCCGCCGCAAAATGAAGCTGGCAGCTTGACGCTGAAGATCGGCGATGCCCGCCACACAATCGCAGTGCAACCGAAGCCTCGTCCGGAATTGACCGGCATTCTGGCGAACGTCGATTTGCCCGATTACTTGGGATACCCTCTGCAACAAAAAGACGTTCGCGGAGGATCTGTTTCCATTGTCAAAGGCAGTCACGCATCGTTTGAAGCAAAGGCCAGTCGCGAACTTCGAGAAGCCTCTATCAACGGCGCTGAAGATCAGGTCACCCTCCAAGGCGACACGATCAAGTCGCCTCGAGTTTTGGTTGATGAAACTGACGACCAGCAATTTACTTGGACGGACGTCGATGGCCTTTCGGCTCGAGCACCATTCAATCTCAAAATCCGTCCGATTGATGATCGAGCTCCCACGATTCAATGTGCCAATTTGCCGGCCGAAAAAGTGATTTTGGATGAGGACGTTTTAACATTTGAAATCAGTTCGGCTGACGATTTCGGCGTGCGAACGGTCGGAGTTGAATGGAGCGGCGTTGAGGACTTCCGGCGAAATCCCGTTCCGGAAAAAGGCGAGTTCGTTCTAACCGGCGGATCGCATCAACACACGTCGCTCGAAGCACAAGGAACGTTTGGCGCGAAGAACTTGGGTATTAAGCCGCAGCCAATCGATTTTCGAGTTTACACGGAAGACTACATGCCGGGGCGCGAGCGAGTTTACTCGCCGACCTGTCGTTTGTACGTGCTCGACCGTGAACAACACATGATTTGGATTACCGAAAAGCTGCACGAATGGGAGCGTCAAGCTCTGGAAGTTCGTGACCAGGAAGAACGGCTGTTCGAAACCAATCAAGAACTTCGCGGGATGAGTCCCGATGAACTGAATTCTGAATCCAATCGTCGCAAAATCGCTCGCCAAGCGGCGGCTGAACGAGCAAACGCACGACGTCTGGGCGATCTCACGATCAGTGGCGAACAGCTAATCACCGAAGCATTGCGAAACGATGAGTTCAATGTTGTGACGCTAGAGAAGTGGGCGAAAATGCTTGCCGTCCTCAAGAAGCTTTCGCAAAAGGATATGCCTTCGGTCGCGAATCTGCTCGGTCAAGCGGCAAATGCTCCTGCTTCGGGAGGTGCGTCGTCTCCTTCTGCTCCACAAGTCGTCGATGTTGAGCAAGGTGCTCGGCAAGATCCGGATGACTCGGAAAACGAAAAGAAAGACGACGACGGCTCTGCTAACAGCGGTTCGACATCTCCCGGGCCTCCCTTAGGTTTGCCTTCCACGACGCTTGCCAGCAAGAGTCAGCCCGGAAGTGGCAGCTGCCCGGCTGGCCAAAAGATGGACCAAGCGGTTGAAGAGCAAGAAGCTTTGCTGGCCGAATTCAACGCCATCATGAGCGACCTTGCAAAGCTCCTGCAAGAACTTCAAGGCAGCACTTTTGTAAAACGCCTGAAAGCTGCGGCACGATCTGAATTGTCGCTGGCCGCAAGCTTGCATGATCGTTTGGAAAACTCGTTTGGCGACGACAGCACTCTTCTGACGAAGGCCGACCAAGTCCTACTGCGTAGCTTGTACGTCAAACAGTCGGATACGGCGACCGACGTGCGGCTGATCCAGGAGGACCTTGCGGCATACTTTGAACGAACACAACAGTCCAAATTCAAAACTGTTCACGATGAGATGAAAGAGACGAAGGTCGTCAGCAGCTTCAAGCAAATGTCGACTGCAGCCAAGGAAAACCTTTCCGGCGAAACGATTGCCCAGGCGGAATACTGGTCCGATCAGTTAGATCGGTGGGCCGAAATACTCGTAGGCCCTGGCTGACGGAGCGGCGGTACGTGACCTGGGTCACAAGGCGACAGTTTGCCGCCATCCGTTGTTCTCGAAGTACTTCGTATTATCAAAGCTGAAACCAATCTCCGCGACGAAACGCGTGTTGCGGAACAAAAGAAACCTTCGCTATCGGCGCCAGAATTTGAGGCTGCTGCTAGTGAACTCGACCAAACGCAAACAGCTCTTCACGATCGCACTCAAGCAGTCATTGATCAGCTGGAAGATTTGCAAGAAACGAAAAACAAAAACTACGGACAAGCTATTCAGCGATTGGAGGTCGCAAAGTCGGCTATGACCGACGCGTCGGACTTGTTGGCTGCGGCCGAATCTGGTCCACCAACAATCGCTGCTGAAACCGAAGCAATCGAAGCTCTGCTAATCACCAAACGTGGCGGCGGCGGTGGCGGTGGAGGCGG
>JAGQPC010000169.1 GCA_020426925.1 Planctomycetales bacterium
AAGCGGCAGCCGTCGCTTGCAGAAACTGTCATCAAATTGGCACGCAAGGCAAGCACCTTGGGCCCGATCTTTCGAAGATCGCGGAAAAGTTGTCTCGCGAACAGATTCTCGAAAGCATACTGGAGCCTTCGAAGCGAATTGATCCGAAGTATGTCAGCCATGTCGTCGAAACCGCTGATGGACTGATCGTCAGTGGCTTACTCGAAAATGAAACCGCCGACCGCATTGTGTTGCGCGACGCCCAAGACAAACTCCACGACTTCGACAAGTCGGACGTTGAAGATTTCTCGCCTCAGTCACAATCGCTGATGCCAGAACTTCTGGTTCGTGATTTGACGGCTCAGCAGTTGGCCGATTTGCTGGAATATTTAAGCTCCCTGAAGTAGGACTCGGCAGCACGCGAAATCAGATTGGACGGCACAATGGCCAATTCAGATTTAGGATTGTGGCTCGATGGAGTTAGCGAAACGGTCAACTCGTATCGCAAGATGATCGACGCGACAGTGGCTCAACTGACAGACGAAGAACTTCACAAGCGGCCCGCTGCGGGCTTCAATTCCGTCGCGTCAATTCTCCGTCATCTGGGAGGCAATCTGCAAAGTCGCTGGACCGACTTCCTTGAAACGGACGGCGAAAAACCAGCTCGCAACCGCGACACAGAATTTGACGACTGGGCAGGTGACCGAGATTCGTTGCTCAAATACTTCAACGCCGGCTGGGAGAAACTGACGTCTGCGATCCGGGGGATCACCGAATCGAACGTTAATGAACCGCTTTTCATCCGCGGCGAGCGGCATACAGTGCCGCAGGCGATTATCCGTTCGCTCACACATTTGTCCTATCACGTTGGGCAGATTTGCATGATCGCTCGCATGGTTCACGAGGGCGAATGGAAATGGCTTACCATCGCACCCGGCAAGAGTGCTCAGCACAATGAAAGCACCTGGGGAACTGCCGCAAGTCGGTCCGTCGGCGGGAGTGAAGAATGACTGGCGTCAATCGTATAACTTAGACCGACGGGTGAGTCTTAGGAAGCATTTGCATCTGGTCATGCCAGTTCAAAGTCGAAAATCTTAGAAGCAATGATCAGGCTCAATCCAATCAGGAAGAACAAGAAAAAACACGTAATGCAGACTATGCGATATTTCTTGCCTTCGTCAGTCAGGTCCTCTGGAGCGAGTAAGTAATTCCAAGGATTGCCGCCGTGCTTAAACAGATCTTCGCCCGGCCTGCGATTGATTATCGTGGCGAACGAACTCACGAAACACGCGCACCAGATTGCAGCCAATACAACTATGAATCCAATAAATAGCCAACGCATCTATCGCTCTGTCCTGCTGAGACTTTGCTAAATCACAGCTCACTTGTTTTGGAATACGGTTCCAGCAGATTTACAATCTCTTCCTTCGAGGGCGGTTCTGCGTCCGGACTGTGGAGCCAACGCTCGAGTGCCTTCAGTAACTGCCCGGCCGTTTCGTGGTCTCGGAGTTTGGCGATGGCTTGAGCTGGTGGTAGATCGCCGACACCAAGTTTTGCGTGCCAATAGCCGAGTAGCAGTCGCTCCATTTCCCCTCGCGAACTGTCCGGTAGGTCTCCTGCAATGGCCGCTTCAATGTAGTGACGAAGGCGGTCGGCGAGCGTTACTGGAGCGGCCTCCGCTGCATTGGCCGATTCGCGTTTTGTTTTTGGCCAAAAGATCAGAGCCAGTAAGCCCACTACCCAAGCGACGCCCAGCGTCCACATCATTGCTCGGTAGCCACCGACACTTGGAGTGTCCTGGTTTTCCAGGTCGTTGGGTACGATTTGCCCTTCCGGTAAAACGCTGCTGATCGTAATCGGAATGTTGGGCAGATCGTCTTTGCTCGATCCGTCGCCTCGCATCAACCAATCTCGCAAGTCGTACGTACCTGGTTCCAAGCCATAGTAGACCAAGTCATAACGGTACGAATCACCATGAACTCGAGCGTTATCAATTCGCAGGACGATTGGCGAGTTGTCATCGATCGGTACTGTTTTCAGTTCCGTGCCGGGGAGCACCAGATCGGAAATGCTTGCGGAAACTCCAACCGATGGACCGAGCGGTATTTCTTCTTCCGCGAACGCATGCATCGAACATGCATTCGCAATAAATACCGTTGCCACGTACGGAGTGAATGCAAGAAGCGGTCGGAGTGAATTCATAACGGCGTGCTCTTCGCGAACTCTTCGAAAGCGATTTACCTTCTAGCGGGCCCCGCGACCTAAGAGTCCTCGCGATTCAAAAAAACGTCGCAGGTCATGAGCATACGGTTTGTCGGTGTCGATCAACAGGTGGTCGATGCCGGCTCGACGAACTTCCGCGGTCATGTTTTCTTGATCGATCCATTGTTTGCGGCCATGCGTAACGAATTCACGGCCAGTTTCTGCCTCGCGAGCCCGCATGAACCCGGCGCCTCGAAGCGATTCCTCTGCCGGGTCGCGAAGTTGGATGATCACGCAATCGTGCTGCTGGCCGAGCCGCTTCAGTGCTGGAATCGCCCGCTCGTCGTGCAAATCGCTGAGCACAATCACTAGCGCGCGGTTTTTCAGGCTGGGAACAAGCTCGGTCACTCGCGCGCCCAGGTTTGTCGCTTCGTCGTAGCGAAACGTTCGCAGGTGATGCAGCCACTGCAGGATTTGATGGCGCGACAGACTGGGCTGGATGTGAAAGTTTCGGTCGCCGACCGCCATCACTCCGACAGGGCTAATTCGTTCTAGACACGCGAAGGCCAACCCGCCCGCGATGAACAGCGAATGTTCGTACTTCGTTCGCTTCACCGAGCTGATCATCATCGACGCCGACGTGTCGACCAACAGATAAGCCGGCAAACGTTTAGGAGTTTCGTATTCCTTGATGAAAACTCGTCCGGTTCTTGCCGTCACGCGCCAATCGATCGCCTTCACTGAATCGCCCATAACGTAAGGACGCGACTGCACGTATTCCAAACCGGAACCAAGAAACGGCGAGCTGTCCGTTCCGTAGCTCAACGTATCTGCCAGACGCTTCACGGCCATCATGAATTGCCGCGAGTTGAGCGTCGACGAATCTCGAATCTGTCCCTGCTTGGGCGTCAATTGATATCTCCGTGAAAGTCAGCTACGCGGGCTGGCCGTTCGATGGTGCAGCAATTTCGGAAGTTGCACCTAGCGATTGCAGCATCTTTCGCAGTATCCCTTGAGCCGAATTTCCATCGGCAAGTGCTTCGTACGTCAAACGAATGCGGTGAAGCACGACGTCTTCAGCTAAGGCGTAAAGGTCTTCCGGAACAACATAATGGCGTCCATGAATCAGCGCTCTTGCTCGAGAAGCTTTTATCAACGCAATGCCAGCTCGAGGGCTACAACCAAGTTCCAGGCACGGATGGTTGCGAGTCCGATCGACGAGGCTCACGACGTGGTCAATGAAAGTGTCGCTGACGTGAATGCCTTGAATCGCTTCCATTGCTTTGATCAATTCTTCGGTGTCGGCAACGGGTTCGTTGTCGAGAATATCGAATTCCGTTCGAGCGACCGCACCTCGGTCCTCGCGACGGACGCCTAACGTGGAATTTCGCCGAAGCACTTCTTTTTCTTCTTCAATCGTTGGATATTCCAATCGGTGGCACAGCATAAACCGGTCGAGCTGAGCTTCTGGAAGTTCAAACGTCCCTGCTTGCTCGACGGGATTTTGAGTCGCGATCACCAGAAACGGAGCGGGAAGGCTGTAGGTTTCGTTTCCAATCGTCACTTTGCGTTCTTGCATCGCTTCCAGCAGAGCGCTTTGAACTTTGGGGGCGGCTCGGTTGATCTCATCGGCCAGTAAAAGGTTGGTAAAGATCGGCCCCTTGTGAGTACGAAACTCGTTCTTTTGCTGGTCCAGAATTTCCGAACCCAAGATGTCGCTTGGCAGCAGATCGACCGTGAACTGCACGCGGCTGAATCCCAGATCGATCGACTTCGATATTGCGGACACAAGCAAAGTCTTCGCCAGCCCAGGGACGCCTTGCAGGAGCAGATGGCCGCCCGTAAACAATGCAATTAAGATCCGTTCAACTACAACATCTTGTCCAACGACCACCGTGCCGACGCGCTCACGCACGTCTTGGATGAATTTCACCGTGGTAGGCGGAATCCGGTTTTGGGGAATCGTGTCTGTGCTGTCGGGCCCCATTCGGTTCTCCATTGACTATCTGTGAACGCTTGACTATGGGTGGCGTGTGAATGCGAGTGGACAGAATACGTTCTTACCATTCAACCATACGCCACCGTGGTGGTCTATGTTCAAATGTCAGCGTTCACCGGAATCGGCGATGATTGTTGGTGAGAAAATGGTCGACGCGTTCAACCGGCGAATCAGACTGCAATCTGGTTCAGATTTCGTTCCTGGTTTAAACTGCGGTTCAACCACACATCTTTGGCAATCGCACGAGCCGCCGAGTTCAGTTCGTTCGCACCGGCACAGAATCACAAAGACATGACCAGCAGACAAGAATCGATTGATCTATTGATGGCAACCCACAGTTTTCCCGGTGCCTTCACATTCAAAGTGATTGGGCGAGCCGAGAACGATTTTCGCGTGACCGTCATCGCGGCGATTCAAGAGCTTGTTGTCGGCTGCGAAGAAGTTTCGCATTCCGTTCGCGAAACCAGGGGCGGGCGGCATGTTGCGATCACCGCTGAACCTCGCGTCGAAAGCCCCGAGATGGTTCTGGAAATTTACGCTCGACTGCGCGAGCTTCCAGGAGTCGTGATGCTACTGTAGCCCGCGTTCACAAGGCCGAACGGTGATCGCGTTAGATTTTCCCGCTTGAACGCAAATCAGATTCGAGCTGCTGCTGTCGCGTGGCCTTTTCATCGCTCTCTTTGGCGGCAGTCGAATAGTAGATGAACCCGATCGCGCGACGTGATCGATTGGATGACGAGTTTCCGTCGGCTCGGTGAATCGTTAACGCATGATGAGCTAGCAAGTCGCCAGGCTGAGCCGGTATCGCGATCTCCTGCGCGGCGTCCTGGTCGCTGTAGTCAACAATGCCTTGCGAAAAACCTAACGTTTGTGTGCGAGCGTGATTGCGAAGTCCGTTTCGATGCGAACCAGGAATGTAACGAACGCACCCATTTTCTTCGTCGACGTCGTCCAGCGCGAGCCACATCGTAATCGCTTCGTTGGGTTCGAGCATAAAGTAGTAACCGTCTTGGTGAGCAGGCGTTGGCTTGCCAATCTGCGCTGGTTTGTTGAAGTACTGCATGTTCATTCCGACAACGTCGTGCCGCAGAAGCGTGCTCGCCAGCTTCTCGAAATCGCTATCAAACATCAACGAGTGAAAGAACGGATCGTAGTCAAACAGACGTTGCAGTTGCTTGAGCGTTCGAATGTCGCCAACGTCTTCACAGAAAACGTGTTCACGAGGCATCGTTGGAACGACATTGGCGATGAAGTCATTTAGCCGCCGAATGATTTCATCGACGGTGTCCCGACCTAAGAATCTCCGGAACAGGACGAAACCGTCTCGGTCAAAGTCTGCAGTTGAACTGTGCGTGTCCATGAGTTTCAGTTGAGCAGGAGAAGATTGTGGTCAATCACGTAGTCAGGGAAGCAGCGCGCGCCCGTCGGACATCTAAGTCCGTATGGCTCGCGCCGTTACGCTACAATATGCGTGGCTCCACCCCCGGTGGCTTAAGCATTCTAACGCAACGAGCGTCCCGAATCTTCGTTGCCATTGCCAGTAACATCGGGAACCAGCAGAGCGTCGTCAATGGTAACCACAAAGACCGATGATACTCCGTTGATCGGAGCAACGGCCAACACGACCGGGTGTCCCTTTGGAGCGACGACTGCGGTCGTTATATTCGCGAGCAATTTCGTCGACCCTCTCGTCTGTGGATAATTCTGCTCTTCGGCTTCAATAGCAAGATTAACCGATGGAGTCCCTCCTTCGTTGACGGTCAGCTCACCGGTAATATCGAGCGTAACATCGCCTTCGACAGGGGAACAGCGTAGCGTGAAATTGCGACGAACATCAGATTGCACTGAGGCAACCGTCGCGGCAATCAATCTGAGATCGGAAATCCCGTGCTTTTCCAACGCCGTTGCGACGCCTTTGAGTTTTTCGGGAACCGCTTGCCCTTCCTCCTCCGCCGTCATCAGCCAATCGACGTGAATGCGGTAATTCGTAACCGGCTTGGCAACATCTTTCTGCATATTGCCATCTGGCGATTCTCCCGGGCTGTCGATATCCATGCGTTCAAGGATAGTCGCGATTGCGATGGACGTTTGATCGTTCGCACGAATGATAATCGCGTTGATACGATCGTCCGCCGCGATTTTCAGGTTGGGCTCTCCATCAAAGACACGTTGCAAGACTGACGTTGCATCTTTTGCAGGAACGTGCTTTAGATAGTAGACGGACAGTTTTTCTGCATTTGCAGCAGGCTGCGGAGCTGGTACCTGTGCGACAGCCAATCGGCCGAAAGATGCGAGCACGCAACAGAGTATGAACAACTGAATAAAGAATCGTTTTCTTTCCACGGCTAACTCCTAGCAACTGGTATGGGGTGATGGATCTGAGACGAATCGTTTATTGACTGGTCAGTTATGGTCGGGTAAATCAAGAACACTGACATTTCGGTCGATTCGCTCTCGACCGGAACCACGATCGTGTCAGCGTCACTAGCGACGGAAACTTCAAGTTGTTTGGCCGGTCGAGAATTACGCGATGGCGTTGACTCACCCACAACCACAGAGTCACGGCGGCCGGTCGGTTTGTCCCCTGATTGTCGTTGAACGGCACTGGTAAACACAACGATCATGATCCCGACAACCGCGATCGAGTACCGCAAGCGTGCCTTCCTCTGCTCGTGCGATTCAATTCGTTGCTGCACAGCTTGGTATGCATCGGTCGGCACATGCAACTTTGTCGCCTTAGCCAACAGGGCGCTCAATTCGAACTCTGACTCCAGCGCCTGCTGGCAAACATCGCATTGCTCTAAGTGCTCGCACAAATCTGAACTCGCGGAAGTTGCGTCGAGCATGATTTCAAATAATTCGTTTTCGGTTGGGCAATTCACGGCACGTCTTTCTCGATTGCTCCCTGGCGTTTCAGTATTTCGCGAATTTGCGCTCTGGCTCGTGTCAGCCGGACTTTGATCGCTCCCGGTTTGTCGCCTGTGATTTCTGCGATTTCCGCGACCGACAAGCCCTCGACCGAAAACAACTGGATTGCGATTCTGTAGTCATCGTTCAGCTTCGCAACTGCATCACGCACTCGTTGCAATTGCTCGTCTTCGAACGTTACCTCGACTATTTGTTTGTTTTGCAAGTGGCAGTCGTCAGCTAGTGCAACCGTTCGATTCGCAGGGTGTTTGCCGCGCCGCAACCGGTCGCGACACAAATTGGCAGTTACTCGCAAGAGCCATGCTTTTGCATTTCCATTGTCAGCAACCTGCTTGCGATTTTTCCACGCCCGAAGCATCGTCTCTTGAGCAACGTCTTGAGCCGCATGGTGGTCGCCTAGAAAATGCATCGCGAGTCGATAGGCAGCCGGAAGATGGACTTCCAGCATGCACCGAATCTGGTCGCTCTTTTCCGGTTTCCCCAATTCTTGGTCCCCGCCGCTGCTGGCCCACACGCGTCGTCATCGTACATAACGAATCACAGGATCAAGAGGTTACAACAAAATCGCGTGACGGGGAAAATGTTGATTGTACGGAGCTCAGGGCTGCAACGATTTGCGCTCGGAACGGAGAAAATCGCCAGTCATCGTAACGACTGATCGGTAGAATTTGGTGCGTGCCCGCTCAGCCGCGATCGAGGTCAGGCGTTCAGACCATTGCAGGTGGCTGCGGAAGAAATCGGATTCGACGTGTGGTTCACCGGCGAGAATCAACAGAGACATGATCGCAAGTTGCACGCCCAAATGGTCCGGTTTGATCGTATTAGGTTTGAACACGGCAATCTCGCACCACTTTTCCATCTGAACGCTGGGATCGCCAGCGAAATGACCTTCCGTCCAAACCGATTGTTACGGTGGTAGGTGATTGGTTGGCCCGAGAAATAGCTGACAATAGTCTTCGGCTAGTTCATCAACGTCGACAGTTCCGGCTTGGATTTCTGACAGGTCTCCTCCAGCGTCGGTAAATGCCGACCGCAGATCCGAATTCTGAACGAACTTATTAAACAGCTCGCGATCAATTTCGGTCACCCACAGCCGCCCCAAAAAATCGTAGCTTGCCGCGCGACTTGTTGTGTCGGAATTTGTCATAAGTGGCGTAAGCTTCCAGCTTGCG
>JAGQPC010000170.1 GCA_020426925.1 Planctomycetales bacterium
CTTGGCCCAGCGCGTCCGAAATGTCACCGCTTTCCAAATCGAGACTAGCGACTCGGCCGGTCATCGTGGGCATGCCAGCAACGCCGTAGAACGGGCAGAAGCTCAACTGGCAAAACGAAGTGTTCTCATTGGACATCAGCCGAACGTCGGTCAGCTTTCGACGATTGCCGGCGTGATCGGTTAACTGAAACGTGTAGGGAGCCGACACATCAGTTTCGGAAAACCCGGCGACTCCTTGTTCGCGGAACGTGCCTTCCACTCGATAACCGCGGCTGGCTGCTTCATCGTACGCTTCTGCGGCTAAGAGAATTCCATTTGCCCCAGTGTCCAGAACGAACCGGTTTGCAGTTGAAGGTCCCAGCGACCTTTGGTCGTCGAAAATCTCCACGGTTGTCACTGGCTGGCTAAACGCCAACGACGCGGCAGGCCCCAAATCGACAAACGGGGCTCCTGCATAGGTATTGTCAGTGCAGCAACTCGCCGCCGACAATGTGATAGCTAACAGCAGTGTTCGAAGACTCGAGAATAGCTTTGCAAAAAATCGGATCGATTCCATGGCTGGTTCTGTTCCTCTGCCCCGTTGGTTTGCCCGATTGTCGCGTTCACCGCAATTTGGCCCGATCGATGAAGCGACCTCGACATTATAGAGGAAACTTCCGATTTCATAACCAAACAAAGTTAAGCGAATTTGCCATGACAACCGCCGACCGACCAGTAACGGCAGAAGAAATCGCCTCGGGTGCTCGCACCGTTCAGCATTTGTACGATTATCTTTGTGAATTGAGGAAAAATGCCAGCGAGTTGGAAGAGACCATTGCCCCGGTTGATCGTGGCTATTTCGTCGCGGACGAGGACGATGCAACGCGAGGCCTGATGGTTTCTTACTGGCAAACCCGAAACGCGTTGCTCGAGTTGGTCAATTCGTTTCGGGAACGAGTCGGCAGTATCTCGCACGCGCAACCAGCCGAATTCCTGGTGCCATACGCAGCGGCACTTGTGTTAGTCGACACGGCAAGGTTCGTTCGAGGGCTAGCTGAGAACCGTCCTGTCGTTCGTCGTAAGTTGAACGAACCAGCGACCGAATTTGGAGTTCCCGGAGGAACGTATGACACGATCCAAAAGTCGCTCGTCAGCAGCCGAAACGCTTGGCATCTTTCTCGTGCAACACGGTACTTCGACGTGCATCGTGACGAGCTACAAAGTTTCGCTGAACAAAACGATTTGGCAACGTTGTTTGAGATCACGGTGCGCCTGCGCGATTGTGTCGATGTTTCCAAAACGCAGTACGCGAAAGCCAAAGTGGCAACGCGTTTTGATCAGTGTCTACGTTGGTTAGGACGCAGCATGATCATGCAATCGACATACTCTGTTCAGAAGCTCACCGCCGGCATGATGGCAGACGTCTTTGTGAAACGAGGGCACGTTCCGGCTATTCCCGCCACTATCGCAAACGAATTGTCTGATGTGCTGCAACCTGGTGACGTGATCGCGGTTCGCAAAGAGTACGCGGTGACCAACTATTTTCTGCCCGGATACTGGCCTCACGTCGCAATGGTGATTGGTGACGAAATCGTCCTTCAGGAATATCAAAACACGTGTGCCGGTGACGGCGATTCAAAGACGTGTCAGCAAGACGCCACGTTGTGTTGGCAATCGGTACTGGCAAATGGCTCGAAACTTTGCGTGATCGAATCGATGAAAGACGGCGTTCATGTTCGGTCCGTCTCCAGCCCGCTCGGGTCCGATTCGTTCGTCATACTACGGCCGCAGTTGCAGCGTGCTGAAATACTACAAGCGATTGGTCGAGGGCTTCGTCACGTAGGCAAGCCGTATGACTTCAATTTTGATTTTCGACGATCGGATCGGTTAGTCTGCACTGAAGTCGTTTACAGATCGTTCGAGGGCGTCGGTCCCATCCGCTTCCCACTGGTAGAACGCATGGGGCGTCCCACGTTGTCGGGGCTCGATTTAATTGAGATGGCATTGCGTCGCAATCACTTCGCACCCGTGGCACTGTACGTGCCGGACGAATCACCGATTCTACAGCTTCACGACGAGATCGACGATGTAATCCGAAGAAAGAGCGAACGGTAGTTAGGCAGGTTTCTTCATGCTAGCGCCGCCACCGATTCGTGAGGGTACTACGTGCACTCGTCGGCCTTTGTTCTTTGTGGAGGCCAAGGGAAAAACGCGCTAGTTCGACGAGAGTACTCGGCATACTCTGGTTTCGACGCATTCAATGATCTTTCGAGTAACGTTACGCCTGAGACTTGTAAAAGAAGCAACGACATGGTCAGTGGTCCGACAATCGTCCACCAAGTGTGCGTCATCGATACTGAAGCTAAGTAAAGCCCCCACCAAACGAGAAAATCTCCGAAATAGTTTGGATGCCGAGTGTACCGCCAAAGTCCAGACGCCAAGACTCTGCCCTTGTTCGTCGGATCTGATTTGAACCGCGCCAGTTGCCAGTCGCCAACCGTCTCGAAGAACAATCCCACGGCCCACATGGCAACGCCAATACTTGTTAGCCGAGACATGTTCTCCACGCGAAGTGCTGAACCTACCTGCACTGGCAACGAAACAATCCACATGATGCAACCTTGTAGTGCAAAAACGGTAAGCAGACTCACTATAGGAAATTGATCTCCCCATTTTTCGCGCATCGCCTGATAGCGATAATCCTCCGGCTTGCCGTGGTTCCTGCAGAAGAGATAGGCGCTTAGGCGGATTCCCCAGACCGTCGTCAAAATGGGAATCAAAAGGCGAGAAGTCGCGGTCACGGCGGAGCCGCCTGCAAAGGAGACCCACGCGACAACGACGAAACCGATTCCCCAGGCAACGTCGACGATACTCGCGTCCTTGAGCCAGAGGCTAAGCAGCCACACGGCAAACATCATGATGGCAATCGCCAACGCACTATGTGTCAATGGAATTGGCAGTTCGTTTAACATCGTTCGAACAGATAGTGTACGACAAACCATTCTTCTCCGTGTTGGAATGCGAAAAGTTCCTCACAAGCCATAAAGAATAGTCGCCATCGGTTGTGCCATAATCTTGCGCCGTCGCCGTACGTAGATTTCAGTACATCGACAATTGCTCCTGCATTTGCGTCCTGGTTCTGAAGCCATGCTCTGCAGGTTTTCGCATAATGTGAACCGTTCCACGTGCATTGTTTCGCGAGTGAAAGTCGCGATCCACATGACGGCAACAGATTTGCACTCGGCATCATTCCACCTGAGAAAAAGTATCGCCCCATCCAATTCAAATCACCGGCCGACCGGAATATGTATGGCGTATCCTTGTGACAAAACACATGGACGAACAGCTTTCCGGTTGGCCTTAGCCAGTCGTAAATGCGATTCATTAGTCGCTGGTGGTTTCGCATGTGTTCGAACATCTCGACTGAAACAACACGGTCAAACCTACTGTCAGGCGCAAACGTGTTCATGTCCGCCGTGATCACGGTCAGATTTGAAATGCCGAGCTCCGACGCCCGCATCTCGATGAATTCGCGCTGCGTATTGGAATTCGACACGGCCGTTATTTGCGACCTAGGGAATTCCTGCGCCATCCAGATCGATAATGAGCCCCACCCACAACCCAGCTCAAGCACATCCATGCCGTCTTTCAGCTGCGCGTTCTCGCAAGTGATTCGAAGTGCCTCCTCTTCAGCCTCATCGAGCGTTTTTGTTGTCGGTGACCAATAACAACAGCTGTACTTTAAACGCCGGCCCAGGACATTACGATAAAACTCTGATGGCACTTCGTAGTGTTGTTCATTCGCCTTTTCCGGCGATACCGCCACTGGCTGCGACCAAGTGGCGCGGATGAATTCGCCAAGTGAAAAGTTTTCACGCCGAGCTTTCATTTGGCGCAGCCGTTGCCGGAGAAGCTGGCGGATTCCAGCTCGTGTCACTAGATCCGGAAGCTTACCGCTTTCGATCGACCGAACGACGATCCCGACGAGATTCAGCCCAGGCGAATGAGCTAGTCGGTCGGTTTGTCCCACACAATTTGTACAACTCGGACTGCTTGTTCTCGGAACGCGGCTTCGCAATAACACAAATAGTACTCCCACATTCTTATAAAACGATCGTCAAATCCAAGTTCTCGGATCTTAGGTAGCTTCGCGAGAAATCGACTTCGCCACTCGGACAATGTGCGGGCATAATGCGATGATAGGTCTTCGATTCCTACAAGTCGCAGGTCGGTGTGACAGCCTACGGCTTGCTGCATCGCGGTAACGCTTGGCAAGAACCCGCCGGGGAAGATGTACGCTTGTATGAAATCAACGTTGCGACGATAAGACTCATATCGTTGCTCTGGCATAACGATGCCCTGAAGCACGAACCGACCACCAGGCTTCAAAAGACGGCCACACCTCTGAAAGTATTCGTCAAGGTAACGTTCGCCAACAGCTTCCACCATTTCAATTGAAACGAGTCGGTCGTACCGACCATCGAGATTTCGGTAATCTTCCTCGAGCAGCGTGACGCGGTCATTCAAGCCGGCACTTGTGAATCGTTCTCTTGCCTTTTTCGCCTGAGCAGAAGATATCGTTGTGGTCGTTATTTGCACGTCGTGATTCTTCGCGCAGTGCAGCGTGAATCCACCCCAGCCAGTGCCGATTTCCAAGACTTTATGCCCGGGCTCCAAATGGAGCTTCTGACATATCCGATCAAGTTTTGCGATAGATGCCTCGTGGAGACTCATATCGGGTTTTTCGAAGTAAGCGGACGAATACATCAAAGTTGGGTCAAGGAATGACTCAAAGAATTCGTTGCTTAGGTCATAGTGTGCAGCGATGTGGCGGCGACTCCCTTGAAGCGTGTTTTCATCGAAATATCTAAGGACTCGCTGAATCAGCAGCGACAGACGCGAAATGGCGGTTGAAATCCGATGCTGCGAACTATTGCGATACAGGATGCGAAGTAGAGACGTGAGGTCGGTAGTGCTCCATTCTCCGCGAATGTACGACTCAGCAAATCCAAGTGCACCGTCAGTGGCCAAGCGAGAGTAAAGATTGTCGCTGTTAACAATTAGACTTGATCGCATCCTGTTTCCGGACGCTCTCAAGTCATCGGCCAATAGAAGCGAACCGTCGTTATCGATGAATTCAACAACGTCCCCACGCAGACTGTGCAGCGAATCGACAAAGCGACTGCGCATGTATCTCTGTATCCGTGAAAGTGAATTTACAGTGCCAAATGAAGGGCTTAAATCGATCGAGGTCATTGTGCTTAAGTGCAATCTGGTTGAGTTCGCTTTGGGTGAGGAACAAACGGCGTTTTCTTGAACCACAGGATGAAGGCCTGCCAATAAATCGCAGTGACGACCTTCAGTGGCATGATTGGAAAACGCACGACTGTCCATACGACTGTCTTCAGCGTGAGCATTCGGCGAGCGAGCGACAAACGCGCGTTAAATAGTTGGCCTGATGTGTCGAAATTCTCGATTTGGACTGAAAGCGTATCGCCGGGTTTCGACAAGCACCAGCGATACCGCATACTCATTTGCATGAAAGGAGAAACGTGAAACTCTTTCTCGCACTCGTGGATCGATACGTTTGGCTGCGTCCTGCGAGTGCAAGGGATCACGTAACAATGTCGCTCTCGCCACGGCGTATTCGTGACCTCCGCGACAATCGCCACAAGCGACTCACCGCCGTCATCGTAGCAGTAGTAGAAAGAAACCGGATTGAAGACCAATCCGAATATCCGCAGGTTTGTTAGCAATCGAATTGGTCCGCGGGGAAAGATGCCTAGTCGTTCGTTTACCAACTCTCGGACGCATTCGGCCAAGGGTCGCGCAGCGTCTCCGAAATAGTCGCTTCGACGAAACTGGATGGCTGAACACCGAGAAGTTGAACAGAGAAATGGGAACCGGAAAAGCGATTTCACCTCATCAAGGTCAATAAAGCTCAGAAACAAGCCATACTCGAAGGAATGCGGAGTCGGCACGCTTCTGTTGTGCCGGATGGAACCGACGTACAGGCAGCTGTTCATTGCTCTGGATCGGGTTGCAACGGTCGCGTCGGGAATCACACGTTCGTTCCTGTCAATGCCGACGAGTGACAAGCGGTGCGATTCTTGCGGAGAGAACGCGCGTCGTCATCTGTCCATCGTTCGATTCCAAATTTGCGACAGACAGCGACTGCACTAACAACACCGTCCTCATGAAATCCGTTGCGCCAATAGGCACCGCAGTAGGAAGTGCGCCGACGGCGAATTACTTCATGATGCCGTTCCTGGATCTTCGCACGGTCTGTCGTAAACAGCGGATGCGAGTATTTGAACTTTGCAATGATTGTATCCGGCGCTATTGCATCATCTTCGTTGAGAGTCACGCAATACGTGTCGCGCGAGACAATCCCTTGCAGAATGTTCATATTGTACGTGAGCGTTGGCCGTGATTCGCACGTACTCGGAATCCGATAATTCCACGCAGCCCAGGCGCGTCTTCGGCGCGGGAGTCGCGATACGTCGGTATGCAGAACAGCTGAACTCTTGCTATACGGAAACGCACTAAGTAGTTCTCGCTCGAGCGGATCCGGATCCTCAAGTAGTTTCAACGCCTGATCACTGTGGCACGCAAGAACTATTTCGTCAAAGTGCTCCGTTCCGTCTGAGTGTGAGACGGCTACGTAATTGTCGTGGCGTCGCACTGAACGGACCGGACACGCAGTTCGGATGAAACTTTGGAAAGGCCTAATTAATCGATCGACGTACGTTTTCGATCCACCTTTGATGACACGCCATTGCGGACGATCACGGAGGCTCAATAGACCATGATTGATGTAAAACTCGAGAATGAACTTAACCGGGAACTGTTCAAACGCAGAGAAAGGGCAGGACCAGATTGCGGCGCCCATCGGCAGCAAGTAGTGTTGTGCGAACTCGTTGGAGAACCGCTTTTGAGCAACGTATTCACCGACCGTAACGTCGTCTGAGATAATCTCGTGGTCGACCGGCCCTTCGCGATTGAACCGAAGGATGTCACGCAGCATCTTCTGGAATCGAAGTCGTAGCAAGTTCCGCCGCTGGGCGAAAAGGCCGTTAAATGAACTTCCGTTGTATTCCAGCCCCGTGCGATCACAGCTGACACTGAAACTCATGGGAGCATCAACGCTCGAGACGCCCAAGTCGCGTAGCATCCTGGTGAAGAGAGGGTAAGTTCGGCTATTGTAAACGATGAATCCAGTATCAACGCTCAGCTCATCATCACCGCGCGACACGGAGATCGTGTTGACGTGTCCGCCAACGCGTTCAGAAGCTTCGAACACGACGACGTCATGCGCCTCCGCTAGCAACCGAGCGGCTACCAGACCAGACACTCCAGATCCAACGATGGCGATCCGCACAGAAAGCTCCTCTATATTCCGCTCCACTTCGTTTCTTTCGAACTGATAGCGTTGTAGACCATGCTGAGGAATTGACCACGTTTCTGAAATCTGAGCAGGTTCGCGGGACAAATCGACTGGTCGAATTTGCCCTGATGCCTACAAAGACGTGGGAAAGGTTAGAATGAGGCAGGACATGGCTGCAATTGCGACAAGATCACCGAGCAGGGAGCCAAAAGCTGCTTTGAAACGAAAACCGATCGAATACATCCCGAATGACGATTTTGACTCAACATCGGAAAAAGATTTTGAGCAGATCGATTTTGAGCTGTACGCGAATGAAGAACTGTCGTACGAATCGTGCGACCCGGCTGCGGCTGCTGAATCGTTCGTCGCGGCCCTCCAGCAATCGCGCCTGTTGACGGCCGAAGGCGAGCAATTCCTGTTCAAGCGTTTAAACTTTCTTAGGTTCCGCGCAAGTGCCTTGCAGGCGACGTTGCAAGGCCGACGAAGGCAGAAAAAAACGCAAGCGGAAATCGAACGCCTGCTACGCGAATCTAACGAAACACGAGAAACAATTGCTTGCGCTAATCTACGTCTCGTCGCATCAATCGTTCGCCGATTCGCCTCCTCTCGCGACGAGTTCGACGAATTTGTGGCGGAAGGTAATTCGATTTTGTTGAAAGCGATCGACAAATTCGACTACGGACGCGGGTACCGCTTCAGCACATATGCCACGTATGCCGTTCAACGCCACACATTTCGGTTGATTGAACGCATGAGAAAACGGCGAGAGCAGGAAATCACCACAACGGAAGCACTGGGGCACGTTGCAGAAAATGCCAAGCAAAACGACGCCCAGGCCGAGAAGATTATGTCGGTGGTTCAGTCTGTTAGGGCGAGTTTCGACGAAGTACTCGATGAACGCGAACAGACGATTGTGCGCGCCCGGTATGGTTTGGACGGAAGTGGCAAGAGCAAATCGATGCGTGCGATTGGGGATGAGATTGGACTGAGCAAGGAACGCGTTCGTCAAATCTTAAACAGAAGCTTGGAGAAGCTCGCGGAATTCAACAAGGCACTCGAATCCACCTTTGAAGAATCACTGGACTACTAGCACAATTCTGCTTGATTTGGCGAACTTAGCATGAACAACATCCACGAACCAAAACCATGGATGAACTACGCATTGGTGTCTGCAGGTGCGTACAACCTTGTCTGGGGTGGAATCGCGATAGCCATGCCACAAACCATGTTACTTTGGCTGGGTGTAGAGGCCCCCAACAACGCAGCAGTGTTTTGGCAATGTATCGGAATGATGGTGGCCGTATATGGATTTGCATATCTGATTGCGGCACGAAATCCGTTTCAACTTTGGGCGATTACTTTCGTCGGATTGCTGGGCAAAATCTTCGGTCCGATAGGGTTCGTAGTCGCCGTAGCCAACGAAGTACTTCCACTCACTTTTGGCTGGACAATTCTGTTTAACGACCTGATTTGGTGGATTCCATTTGGAATCATTCTGTGGAGTGGAATCAAAGATTCTCATGCACAGTCATCTGCCCACGAAGAACCAGAGGCCGATGATCCTATTCGCGAGTTGCTCACTAACACGGGCCGTCGACTTGATGAACTAGCTGACGTGGCACCTCAGATGGTCGTGTTTTTGCGGCACGCAGGTTGTACTTTCTGCCGCCAGTCGCTGGCCGATATCAGCGCGGTCCGTAAACAGATTGAAGCAAACGGATGCGGAATTGTGTTCGTACATCTCGGCCAGGAAGACGATGACTCGATCGACGTTTTTAAGAAGTACGGAGTCGATGATTTACCGCGTATATCAGATCCGAGATGTCGCCTCTATCGTCAGTTCGGACTCGATCTCGGTGGATTTTCAGAGCTATTCGGCCTGCGAGTTTGGCTTCGTGGATTCTGGTTTGGTGTCGTCAACGGCCACGGCATTGGAGCAGTTAAAGGCAACAGTTTTCAAATGCCCGGTGTCTATCTCTACCATTGCGGGATAGTCCTTGACGGCTTCCGTCACGAGTCGGCCTCCGATCGGCCGAACTACATTGCGTTGGCTCGGCAAATTCAAGTTGAAGACAACGCTATAGCCGTGTAAGCGACTGGTGTTTCCGTAGCCGCCGATTTGAATCAATTTGCCAGAAACTTGAACGATAATTCGGCCGGATCATCC
>JAGQPC010000171.1 GCA_020426925.1 Planctomycetales bacterium
TCGAGGTGTCGATGCCGCCGTTTGCAGTGCCACCGTTGTCGGTGACCGTCACGTCGAATGTGCTGGTGCCGAACTGGTCGGCGGCGGGCGTGAAGCTGAGGTCACCACTTGCGTTTACGCCAGGTTGAACACTGAACAACGCTGCATTGCTGACGTTGGAAACATTGTAGCTCACGAGCGTCTGTGTGCTCTCATTGCTCGGCCCGGCACTGAAACCACTCGCCCATCCTGAAATCGTCTGCGCGCCGGAGTCTTCGTTGACGGTTGTCGGGTTTGACGCACTGAAGCTCGGTGCGTCGTTTACGGCGTTGATCGTGATGGTGTAGGAGAGTGTTGCCGAGGTGTCCGTCCCGCCGTTGCCGGTACCGCCATTGTCGCGCACAAAAATGTCGAAGGCGACCACGCCGTTCGCATCAGCCGCGGGGGTAAAGCTTAGTGTGCCGTTGGTGTCCACGGCCGGGCCACTGCTGAGCAGGGCGGCGCCGGAAGTAACGTTGACTGTGTACAGCGAAACACCCTGATACGCTTCGTTCGGGCCGGGGTTGAACAGCGCCCATCCCGGGTTGCTCTGCGCGCCGGAGTCTTCGTTGACGGTAACGTTACCGCCCACAAACGAAGGCTGATCGTTCACCGGAAGAACGTAGATCGGAACATTGATTGGTGTGCCGGAATCGAGCACGCCGTCCCATGCGACGACACTAAAGGCATTGAGAATGCCATAGGCGTTGGAAGTCGGCGTCCAGGTGACGATGTCGTTGATACCGAAGTTCGTGGCGGCTGTTACGGGGGTTCCGTTCACGCTGACGTTTGCGGTCGCAACGGGAAAGCGCAGTTGAATCGGCGAATTGTCCACGTCGGCTTCGTTGGCCGCGCCGAAGATTGCTGCACCCTGAAGCTGTACGACCTGATCTTCCGGTCCCCCGAAGACGGTGACGATGTTGGTCAGGGTCGGCGCATCGTTCACGGGCGTGACTGCGATTTGAGCCATCACGTTCGCCGCCGATTCTGCTCCGCTGTTGTCTTTGGCGACGACTGCAAACGCGTTCAGCGTTCCGTTGGCGTTCAGTGCAGGAGTCCAATAGGCGTTGTTGGTCGCATCGATCGTGTCGTTGGTTCCCGCTGCCCATGCGGTCGCAGTTCCGGCGGTCGCTCCGATTCTCAGCGTTCCTGATGCGACCGATTTCACGATAAACGCATCGACCGTTCCGTCGATATCGTTTTCATCGCCAGCTGCGACTAGCTCCGCGAAAGTAATTTCGACTTCGGTATCTTCAGGTGTCGTGTCGACCGGGCTGGCAAGCGTCGTCAGTGTCGGCGCGTCGTTTACGGGCGTGACTGCGATTTGAGCCATCACGTTTGCCGCCGATTCCAATCCGCCATCATCGCTGGCGACGACTTCAAACGCGTTCAGTGTGCCGCTGGCGTTCAGGGCTGGCGTCCAATACGCATTGTTCGTCGAGTCAATCGTGTCGTTCGTTCCAGCCGCCCAAGCGGTCGCGGTTCCAGCCGTCGCTCCGATTCTGAGCGTTCCCGATGCAACCGATTTGACGATAAAAGCATCGACCGTTCCGTCCGCGTCATTTTCGTCTCCGGCTGCCGCCAATTCCGCGAATGTGATTTCGACTTCCGTGTCTTCGTTTGTTGTCTCTACGGGACTGCTTAACGTCGTCAGTGTTGGCGGAGCGTTTGTCGCAACCGACTGAACTGCGAGGCTAAACTCGGAAGTGTTTCCAGACGAATCGGTCACCGTGGCCGTTACGTATTGTCCAGCGGCCATCGTCTGTGAAATCGTGTGAGTGAACGCCGCGTTTCCCGATCCGTCGGTCGAAAAAGTGTCACTGCCGAGGAATGTCCGACCTTCCTGGTCGTTCGCCGGGTTGCTGAAATATTCGACCGACACACTGTCAGCGCCAAGCGACGCATCGCTGTAGGATCCAGAAATGACGATCGAGCCTGCTCCGTCGGTCGATGCCGAAGCGATCGTTGCGGCCGCGCGGCTCGCGTTACCGCTGCTCACCTGATCTATTCCAATCCCCGTGTTGGAATAGATTGAGTTCTCGAGAATCTGGTTTCCCGTTGTCGCGGCACCGCTAACTCGAATTCCGACGCCCGTGTTGTGTGCAATCGTGTTGCCTGCTCCGGCACCGCCAATGATGTTGTTTGTCGCATTAGAATTGATGCTGATGCCGCCATTATTGGTTCCCGATCCGGTCGCTCCATTACCGATGGCAACGGTTCCGGTGGCGTCCGTTCCGATGTAGTTGCCTTGGACAATGTTGCCAGAACCTCCTGCGATGTGAACGCCGGCCCAGCCGTTGCCGGAAATCACGTTTGCGAGGTCTGCGGTTGTTCCTCCGATCGTGTTGTTCGAAGGCGTGCCGCTCCAGATGTCAATTCCATAATCGCCGTTTCCAATAGCGAAGGAGCCCGTTGCATCCGTGCCGACGAAGTTGCCTTGGACAAAGTTATTCGCTGCGTTCGAACCAACAATCGCGATTCCGGACCACGTGTTCCCCGACACAACATTACCGACTCCCGATCCGCCGATGTAGTTTCCGGTCGAGTCATTGATTCGAATTCCAAGCTGCGAATTGCCGAGATCGATCGAGCCGGTGACGTCTGTCCCAACGTAGCTGCTTTCGATTCGATTGTTGTGCCCCAGAATCTCAATTCCGATTCCAGAAAACTGATTGATTACGAATCCACGCACGATCGAATTGTCACCAGTGATGTTCAATCCTTGTGCGCCCGCACCGGCAGACGTGCCGACGAGTTCGATGATTGGTGTTCCGCCATAGCCCGCTTGCGTTGTCCCATCCAGAACTACGGCGTCGACGATGTCAGGGAGTTGCGAGGTTGGTGTGATCGTGAACTCGCCGTTTCCGCTGCCGTTGTAGTTGGTGTCTGTTGTTGGAATCGCGAACTGGCTGGCATTGGGGCCGTAGAGCGTGTTGTCGATCGCATTGCTGTTCAGAATGAACTGTCGCAATGAGCCTTGTATTGATGGGCTGACTCCGGCGCCGTCATCACCTGTATTGGTGATCACGTTAAAGCTGAATCCCGAATCGACTCCGGTCACATCGCTACCTGCGACAATCACGCGAGTCACGTGCTCGGCCGACGTTAGCGCCGACGCATCGTCCGATGTTTCGCTTTGCATGCCGCCGTAAAACGCTCCGGCGGACGCAGAATACGAATAGCTGCCAGAGAAGGAAACACTGCCCGCAGCACCATAGGTTTGTTCTGCCCAAGCATCGCCCGAAGAAAAAGTAGCGTTGAATCCGGCAGATGGATCGATCGATGCCGAGTCGACGACTACCCAGTAAGTTCCATCGACCAGCCCCGTAAGTGTGTAACTTCCCGTTGCGTCGGTCGTCAGCGTCGTGAACAGTGAATCACTGGCGTCGATTTCGCCGTTGACCGAACCATCGTCCAAGTAAATGTGGACGTTGACGCCCGTCACTCCGACTCCATCGTCCAAGACGTCGCCATCGCCATCGACGTCTTCATACACCGCCCCCGAGATTTCAGAAAGACTGTTGACTTGCACCACCGCAGTTACGTTTGTTGACGATTCCGCTCCGCTGTGGTCTTTGGCTACTACCTGAAATGCATTCAGTGTGCCCGTGACGCCACCAGCTGGCGTCCAGTAGGCGTTGTTGTTGGCGTCGATGGTGTCGTTAGTTCCCGCCGCCCAAGCGGTTGCTGTTCCGGTCGTCGCACCGATCTTCAACGTCCCTGTCGTTACCGCCTTGACGATGAAGGATCTAATAACTCCATCGGGATCGCTTTCATCGCCCGCAGATTTCAGTCCGGAAAATGTTATCTCGACTTCTGTGTCTTTGAGTGTTGTGTCGACTGGGCTGGACAGCGTGGTGAACGTAGGCGATATATTTTCGTACTGTCGAGCAAACACGCCAGCGTCGTCCACTTCGCCGGCTTGGTCTCCGTTGCCACTCCACACGACGACAAAGTTATTCGAATCCTGAACTGCAACCGAGGCCATTTCTTGGTCCAGCGACGTTGAGGTATTAACCTGAAAAGCGCTGCCGATTGCGTTGCGATCTGCGTTGTATTTACGGGCGAACACGCCACTCCCGTCAGCGTCGTCATCGTGATAAACAACGACGTAGTCGCCACTGTCGCTCATGCCGATAGACGGGAGCGTGCCCGTACTTTGGGCGCTCGCTCGTGTGGCTAAACCGTACGCCGTTCCGTCGGATTGAAACAGTGTCGTCCAAACGCCAGTAAACAGTGGAATATCGGAACGGTAAGCGATGGCAAAGTCGTTGTCTTCCTGGACAGCGATTACAACAGAATGTTCTCCAAACGTACCGAGAGTGAGATCGTGTTTGGCGCTTAGAGCAGTCGTGTTTCCGTAATCGTATCGCCGCGCGTAAAGTTGCCCTCCTTGCTCCCAAGCCACGACATATCGGCCCGAGTCGTTGATACCCACGGATGGCTCGTTGACGGAACCGCCAGATTCGACAGTAATCAACGTCGTTGATAACTGATCGGCGGCCGCGGCGCTGGTCATGTCAAACGTGCGAGCGTAAATCCCAGTCGTGTCTTCCTGCCAGGCGATGACCATTTCACCGGTCGCGTTGACGGCGACCGACGCGTTGTACTGGTTATTCGCAGTCTGGCCAGCGTTGACCAGAATGTCTGCTGCGTCGATAGCCGTGCCGTCGGCGTTGAATCGGCGAATGTAAACACCCGTTCCCGCTCCGTCATCGCCAGTAAACGCAACAACAAACCGACCGGAATCGTCGGACGCAACCGTCGCGTTGTACTCGTCTGTCAGAGCGTTTGTGTTGACCTGGAATTCAGCACCAAGCTTATTTCCTACACTGTCGAATCGCTGCGCAAAAATGCCCCAGCCGTTTCCATCGAGCGCAGAATCGGACCACACAACGACGTAGTTTCCAAAGGAATCAGCAGCGACTGCTTGGTGACTGCCTCGTCCGCCAATGGTGTCGCCTCGAGTGACCTGCGTGCCTGCCGTGGTCGTGTTTACGAGGAACTCACTAGTGCTTTGCAATAAAAATGTCGAGTACTCATACGCCCCAATATCTGGCGCTGCGTCACGAGTTACGCCTCGCTGATCATCGAACGGTGCACCTGCGGCTGAACCCGCATTGTATGCGGCGCTCGCGGTCGTAATCGCATGCGTTGGCGTCTCGCCGCCGTTGTCAGCGAGCACTCCTAAATTCGGGTCGACATCGAGGAGATCGCTGACATCGTAGCCGCTTCCTCCTGCCGAGTCCCCGATGATATTGGTTCCCAGGCTGTTGACCGTGCCTTCGACGTCGTTAAAGCCTGACGTGCTTGTATTGCTCGCAATGATCGTATTCTGGAGATCAACTGTCCCGCTCTGAATCTTTAACCCGGCGGCACCGTCCGATGTATTGAACGCAATGGTTGAGTTGGTAATCGAGGCATCATTCTGGTTGTAGATTCCACCTCCTTCTGTCGCGGCAAAATTGCTGCTGACGGTTACGTTGATCAGCGTTAAAGAAACTGCGGTATTGTCGTTGTGAATCCCTCCACCGAAGTTGGCCTTATTCCCGAAGACTGCGACGCGAGTTAACGTCGCAATTTCTTTGTTGTGTAACCCGCCGCCCTCGGTCGTCCCTAGCGTGTCGTCGCCGTTGTTCTTGATGACAACGTCCGTCAGGTTAGCAATTCCGTCGTTGTAGATGCCTGCTCCAGTGATCGCAAAGTTACCATCAACGATTGCGCGGCTTAGATCTAAGTGGCTAGACGTATGTTGGACCCAAATACCACCACCTTTGTCTCCAAAGTTGCCTCCTGTTATCGTTACATCGGAAAGCGTCAGAGACCCTCCCGTTGCAACCTGAAACACTCGATCTATGCCGTTTGCATCAATGATGGTAGACGATGCATCGAGACCGAAAATCGTCACATTGCCAATAACATCCAAGTCGCCGTCCAAAGCCGCGTCTTCGCCTGTCCCTGCGCGGGTAAGCACAAAAGTCCCCGGACCGATCGTGCTGATGTCGATCAAGTCGCCGGTGCTGTTTGCCTGAATGATCGCTTCCCGAAGTGACAGAAACGCGTCGCCACCGTCAACAACGTCTGCAAAAGTGTCGACAGTCAGAGTCGCAAGCTTGCCCGTCCATTGCTGTTGAACATCCGCAGTGAACGCGACCGCGTGTTCGACATCGCCAACAACATACTCCAAGTCCCAATCGGCACCATAATCTGAGTGCCCCGTGTCGTCGTCACTCGCCGCCACATCGCACTCGGTCAGCGTCCCAATCGCGTCGGCTAAAGAGCGTCCGTCTTCTGTCGCCGCCAGATCGCAGCCATAGAAAAGTAAGTCCGCGCCGTCTCGAAGTGAATTGTTCCAACTCGCGATTTCGCCGGCGTGCGCGTCGAGGTTATCAATGGACAACCAAGTGTTGCCCAGATTGACTCGCCCTTCGCTTCCATGCGAAACGAACTGAATCGCGTCGATGTCGCTGCGATTCGCTAAAACGCGGCTGATTTGTTCGATACCGTCTTGCGAGCTGTCCAAGACGTGGATCTCGAACGAGCGGCCATCATTGTCATCTTGCTTGGCCAAATCCGCGATCAGCTGATCCGCGTCTTTGGCCTTCGCGTCGACGAAAACGAGTTCAACCGATTTCGCTACGCTTTGTGTTTCCGATGAAGAATTTGCGTCATCTGTCGCAGCCGTTTGCGATTGAGCCGCTTCACTGATCGCCGCAGTGTCGATGTCGATACTCGCCGGAGGATCTGTGTTAATGTCTGCAACGTCCAGCGTTTGTGGCGCTAGAGGGGTAGCGCTCAGCAGTACGCGACTTTCTAGCTGCGCAGCGCCGAGGTCTGCCGGAGTACCGTGATGGCCATCCGTTGGGCCGACGATGCTTTTCGCAACGGCAGCGATCTCCGAAACACGAAACCGAATTGCCCCTATCGCTCGTTGAGCGGCATTTGTGAGTTTAGTGTCTGAGCATGTGGGTTGATTCTGAGGTGCTATTCCACTCATATGCAGGCAATTCGCCGTCAGGGAAATTGATCAGGACGATGCTACGGAGTACATCAACAAGCCGTCACGCTGCGGGCTACCACTTCTTCGTACCCACGCTGTCCAACTAGAATCTTTCGGTAAACCTTACGTTACTTTCGCAGTGGCGACGCAGCTTGAGGCCCGCTGGATCTCGCTAGCGAATTTGGGGAGTGATCCGAAAAAAGCGGTTCCTTGGATCAGTCGTTTCCCATGCACGTCAACCAAACGCGATTAGGGATTGGCGGTTGCTAAACTTCCTTTGGTCCTGTGATCTGGTAGATTTGCGGGATCACTTCGCAGAAAGATCTTTTTGGCACAGGGTCGTTTAGTACGGGGATCTCTAGCGAGATCCACTACAGGTGCCCGGTTGCGGAGATGGGCACATAGAACCAGAATTTCGTCCTGAGTGTTGCAGTTGTTCGAGCGGGAACAGGGATTATGAATATCAAATCGTGCGGCGTGCTTTGGCTCTGTATTTTTCTTGTGGCTTGCAGCGGCCCGAAACCGGATGCGTCTACAGCGGCAGGCTCTAGCGATAATGCCGGAAATATGGACAGCGCCGTTGCTACGGAAGATTCTTCGTCGGATGCTGTCGCGGACGGATCGGACTCGGCAGACATTGAAGCCGATAGCGATGCCGTTGCGTCCGACGATGAGGGGCCTCTCGTGACGCTGATCGAGCCGGGGCCCAATGTGCAGCGTGAAGCTCAAGAGGCTCTGATCCTTGCTGAACCTGGCGAGATTATCGAGTTCGCGGAAGGCAAGTTCGACTTCACTGGCACGCTGTCTCTGGACGGAATCGAAAACGTGACGATTCGCGGTCAGGGCATGGACAAAACGATCCTCAGCTTCGCCGGGCAAAAGGCCGGGACTGGCGGTGAAGGACTCAAGATCACCGCCGACAAAATCACCGTCGAACATCTCACGATCGAAGACACGCCGAGCGATGCACTCAAAGTCGAAAACGCGGACGGCGTGACACTCCGGCACGTACGCACTTGGTGGACGCAAGGTCCTAGCTCGGAGAACGGTGCTTACGGAATCTATCCGGTACTTTGCTCTGATGTTTTGGTCGAAGATTGCGTCGCGGAATGTGCGTCCGATGCTGGAATCTATGTTGGCCAATCGCGGCGAGCGATCCTCCGACGGAATCGGGCAGAACGCAATGTGGCCGGCATCGAAATCGAAAACACCGTAGGAGCAGACGTTTACGAAAACGAATCTACGGGCAACACCGGAGGCCTGCTTGTCTTTTCACTGCCGGGCCTGAAGGTCAAAAACGGTCGGCAATGTCGAGTCTACGACAATCGCATTTACGAGAACAATCATCCAAATTTCGCTGATCCTGGAGCGATCGTTTCCACCGTCCCGCCGGGGACTGGATTGATGATCATGGCCAACGATCAGGTTGAAGTCTTCAACAATGAAATCCGAGGTCACATCACACACAACTGCGCCGTTATTTCTTATCTGTTGACCGGAAAGCGATTTGATGACGCTCAATACGACGCCTATCCGGAATCGATTCACATCCACGACAACAAGTTTGCCGATGGCGGAACCGATCCGAAAGGCGAAATCGGCCAAATGTACTCGCAGCTCGTCGGCCAGCGAATGCCCGACATCGTCATTGATGGCTTTGTCGACGAATCGAAATTCAGTGACGGACAGCTTCCGGACAATCTGCGGATCTGCATTACGAACAACGGAGACATCACATTCGCGAATCTGGACGCGGTGAACCTCTTGCAAAACAAGCCGCCGAATTTCAGCAATGACTTGCAGCCACACGCGGGTTCTCATGAGCCACTGCCTGCCATCTCGATTCCCGGCGTGAATTAGACGAGCGACCATGCGGAACATCTGTGACATTTCAAACTTACGTCGGTGGATCGTTGTCATCGTGTGCGCGTGTACTGCGGCGGGCTGCAACAAGAGCAACGATCACGCTCCGCTGCCATCCGAAACGCCTAGCTCAAATGCGCCGGTTGCAGCCGCCGCCGATTCTGCGAAACAAGAGGCCGTCGCTGTCTCAAGCGACACGAAAGCGAAGCCGCCTCGACGCCGCAAGAAGAAAAAGTTTCCTCGCAATCTTTCCGAGTTCGGTCTGTTCGAAGGAAATATCGCCGAGCTGAAACCGGCCGAATCGGTCGTTCAGTACGACGTGAATACTCCGTCGTTTGCCGATTACGCCGTCCGACATCGAGTCATCCGGTTGCCCGA
>JAGQPC010000172.1 GCA_020426925.1 Planctomycetales bacterium
CCGCCGATCGGTGAAACTGCCGGGATCAGAAGGCCGCTGGTCGTTGTTTGATCGAGGACAAGGTGACGTCACAAACACGCAGCGTCAGATGGCGATTGCGTCGCAATTGGTCGACAGTTGCGGCGTGCTTACGCGAGAACTCGTTACCAGCCGGAACCTTCCCGGCGGATTTTCCAGCGTTTATCCCGTATTGAAAGCGATGGAAGAAACCGGTCGAGTTCGGCGAGGTTATTTCGTTGCTGGTTTGGGCGCGACGCAGTTTGCTTCACCCGGCGCCGATGATCGGTTGCGAAGTTGCTCAGAAGCAAGCGACGAACCAAAGGTCTTCGTTGTCGCGGCGACCGATCCAGCCAATGTGTACGGGGCGGCCGTACGCTGGCCACAACGTGACTTCGGAGCAGGCCTGCGACCCGCCAGAACTGCGGGTGCCCGCGTCGTGATTTGCGATGGCATGCTGATCGGATTCTTGGGAAAGACGTCGCAGCAGTTGCTGACACTTTTGCCAGAGCAAGAACCAGATCGCACTCGTTACCGCGACGCATTGGTGTCGGCCATTGCGAAGTTAGCTGACGCGGCGACGCCCGTTTTCTTGACTCAGATTGATGGTCAACCGGCGCACGAGCATATGCTTGCGGAGCAATTCATCCAGCAAGGATTTGTGCCAAACCACGAAGGCCTGCTGTTGAGGCGACTGCAGAGCGAATCAACCGGCTGAGTTACGCCCCGTGTTAGCGATTAGATGTCCGCTGTGGTCTTCCACCGCGATAGATGACGTGCACCAGCTCACCAGGTTTGACGCTGGCTTTGAGAGGTTCCGGAATCTCGATCCTGACGGGCACACCATATTCAGGCCGTGAATAATCACGAAGCTGGTGTGTTGGAACCGGTTCGTACTGGGCCCCGACGTCGTGAATCGTGCATTCGAATTCTTGGCCACCTGGCTGTGTTAGTCGCACGTTAACTGGTAGCCCGCGCTCAGGTCGTATGGCGTGGTTTTCTCTCCAGTAGCCCACGATATATTGCGCCGAATCAGTTCCGATTGTTACGATTGGCTCGCCTTCTACGATCGCTTCACCAGGAAGTTTATGAATTTCCTTGATGACGCCGGCGATAGGTGCTCGAACCGTCATGTTTTCGATCCGCAAGTTGAGTAGATCGATTTGAGCGTCTTGAGCGTCGACAACTTTCTGTATGTGTTCATCTAGCTCTTCCAGTTGAGGAAGGTTCATTTCTTCGGCGTACTCTTTGACAAAGTTATTCGTCAGAGCTAGTTGCGCATCGATTTCGCCGAGTAGTTCCTCATTCTTGTATATTCGAGCTCTAAGCTGCTCTAATTGTTGACGGATCCGTACTCTGTCCCGTTCTGCAGCCGCGAGGCCTGCCTTTTCGAGGATCTTCAGATCTCTTAACAAAACAGCCCCCGCCATCTTGTCATCTACGATGGCTACTTCGACCTCACGTTTCTGAATCTTGAATCGACTTGCTTCAAATGCTCGATTGAATTTGTTTTGATCAAACCGCTGAGAAATAGCTCGTACATCAAATTCTGCTCGAGCTTTAGTTGTTTCCAGTTCCGCGATCAATTTGTCAGTTGCGCCGTGCACAACTTCAATTTCGGCCTTGAGTAGCGAATCGTCCAGTACGGCGATGATTTCGCCCTTACCAACTTCATCCCAGACTTTCCAGTCGGGGCGATTGGCGACAGCTTCAAGAGAAAGCAGTCTACCATCGGCAGATGACGCGACATCAACTTCCTTAGCTTCAGCTTCTGCGAAGATCGTCCCTTGCGTTGCGCGTCGTTCCCACAGCATCATTGTTGCCCAGATGCAGGCAAGAAACGCGATCAGAGGAAGCAATCCCGTACGGAAATGGTTCCAATGCTGCGAGATTGGAGTCGGAATTCGACGTTTCTTTGGCACGGCTTAGACCTCGGACTCGTCTTCTCGCATGAACAACGAAACTCGCTGGACTCCTTCCGTTTCTTCCAATTCCGTTTGCAATTCGTGGCTTCTGGACGGATCACGAAGAAGCAGTCGGTAAGACATATCCATGCCACCGTCGCCCACTTTTCTTTTCGCCGCCAAAGTGACCTTTCGGCTATGACGTTTCAAGACTCCGGCGAGACCGGAATCGGTTGCACACAAAAGGTTAAGCACAACGTCATATTTCTGTTTGCTGCCGAACTGCGTTAAACGCAGGTAGAACATGATAAGGGCAATCACGAAGGCGCCAATCAAGGCGGTCGATTCTTGACCGGTCCCTACAGCCATTCCTTCGATGATGGACCATAACACGAAGCTTGTGTCTCGCGTGTCTTTTAGCACGTTTCGGAAACGAACGACGGCGAAGACGGCCAATAGACCGAATGCCACAAAAACACTGCCCGACATCAGCATCATCATTAATGAAACTAATACAGGCAAAATCACTAGTGACGCGGTAAATGTCTGCGAATAGGAAAGCAGACGATGCGTCCACATGTACGTCCATCCAACAATCTGGCCAACCACGAAGGCAAGCATTAGCAGGAACAACACGTTTTCGGGGCTACCGACCGCGTCGTAATCGCTGTAGAGAACTAGGTTAATCCAGTCGTTGTACATGTTCCGTCTTATTTACTTCGTAGTTTTCCTTCGGAATCGAAGTGAGCGGACAGGTTCCGCTCTGGTAATTCTCGAATTCCTAATTCTTCAACGCATTTGACATACTTTGGTACCGAGGTTCGCTGCAGGTTGAAAACGTCGGATAGGGTGCTCATCCAAACTGGGAATTTGTCTGTAAACTTCAGTTCCAAAACGACTCCATCCAAAGGAGGATATTTACCGTCTTTTGGAATTGAGAGCTCACTGCCCGGAATGTACTCTCCACCTTCCAACAGCCGGTCAAATGTCACACGAGTAAAGTTGTTTGCCACGGAAACGTAAGCTTGCCGGTGGTAGTACACAAACGTGCAACCTTGTGCGGAGATTCTGTCCCGCAGATTACAAAACTCGTGCATCGCGTCCAGCGCTTTTGTGCTGGTTTTTCCGCCGTAAAGGAAATCCGGATGAGCCGGCTCACCAGCTAAAATCAACCGTGCACCTTCGCGGCTGACCGCGCACCTCTTCTTTTTGATGACATCTGTTTCGCGACGCTTTATCTCCAGAAACGCGGGGTTGGCTGGATCGTCATCGTAAAAGCGTATTCTTAGTTTGAACCTGTTTTTTTGTCCTTGAATAGTTTGGTCGTACAGCAGCAGCCCCGAGTTGTCCAAGTATAAACTGCATACCGGATAACCAATCCCGCCAAATTTCAAAAGGAACTCGTCTGGTTCCAAGTACGGTTCAATGAACCTAGTGATCTCAGCGGCTTGCGCCTCGGTCACGTAATACTTGTACTCGTATCGACTTGATTGAAGACTCTGTCCTGCCACGAATCCATCGCCCTAATGACGTCCTATTTGCAACTTCCAAACGCGTCATGGTATCCGCATTTCGCTAGAAATTCACGCGATTCATTATAATTGCGTGTCAATCTGAGGAAAATGCGCAGCCAACAGCGGTCGCCAAATTTCTGGATATTACGATCTTAGCGGCATCAATCAATCTTGACGTGCCACGGTGTTTCCATTGAAATCCGCCCCCTGCGAGGTAAAGCGAACCCGGATCGTTAAGCCCTCTTTCCACGATCTCGCTGGAAACGCAGCAAATCTCTAGATTCGCCGCATCAACTCAAGGACGAATGCAGCATGCAGCTAAGCAAGAACCTTTCGACCGTCGGTATGATTCTGCTTTTGTGGTGTCTAAACGCCACTTCCTTCGCAGAAGACTCGTGCGTTTTTCGCCACCAACCTTTTGCGGCGGGCGAGCTTTCGAATCAGACGGTTCGCTGCGATCTTAGCCTAGAAATGGCGATTCGCCAGGGCGATCAAACGATCGATTCCAGCAATCAGGAAGTTCGCCGAGAGCAGCAGCGGCAAATCAAGATCGTTGAAATGGGAGCAAAAGCTCCCGTCAAGGCGATCGTTACATACAAGACATCGGCAGTCATGGTTCAGCAGGCCGACGCGCGTCCAATGACATCGAGCCAGCCGGTGTCTGGGAAATCGTATGAAATCACACGAGTTGGCGAAGCTCTTTCGATCAAGACACTCGATGGACAGACACCGCCAGCAAATGAGTTGGCGCTGTTGAAGGCAAACCTGGAAGCATTTGGACTCCCCAATCCAATCGCGACGTTTTTCGATGGTAAGTCAATGAAGGTTGGGCAATCAGTCGATTTGCCGATCGAACTCGCAAAAGAATTGCTCGGGTTTCAGGACGGAGTGGGCAACGTTACAAGCCTGAAGATGACGCTCACGAAGATCCTCGACACCAAAAGCGGAAAACTAGCGGTCTTCGACACGCAGCTAATCGCAAGACAGAATCAAGATGGTGTCAGTATCACCTTGAACGGTCAGTTAGGGCTCGAGGTCGACAGCTGCAGAACGGCAGTTGTAAATCTTGCTGGGCCAGTGGCCGTTGACGAAGTTCGAGGCTCCAAAGACGGGCAGTTTCAGGTGAACAGTACTGGACAACTGAAAGTCGCCGTTCGAGCGACGTACCAAGCGGCTCGGTAGATGTTGGTCATTTGTCACTGGTCACTTGTGATTGGTCAGTAGTGAGTGACACGCCGTTCGTTAGTCGCTACGAATTCAGGCCCTTGAGTTCTCGCCAAAGTAAGCAGTGGAATTCGTACGCTGCTTTTTCCAATACGGACGAATAACGTCCGTACTTCCAAGTCATCGAATTCATGCCGAGTTGGGCCGATTCGCAGATGTCGATGTCTTCTTGCTGAATCATGTGGCTGCTAGCAATGCTGGAACGAATCTTCTTCCGAGAATCCCATTCTTCCAAATTGTCGTACGTGAAATAAAAATCGAATACAACGCGGCACTTGTCGACGGCCAGCGGTACGACGACGTTCGTATCCATCATGTTGCCATAGCGATTGATGAACAGATTGGGAAACAAGTACGCGTACATGACTTTCTCGCCCAGGCGGTCGTCGTTCCCCTTCGTGTCGCAGATCTGAACGGAAGACCGATCGAAAATGTGCGTCTCAAATTTGTCCATTTCAAGTCCCGACGCCAATCCTTCGTGGGCGTATTTGACGTGGTAACCTCCATCGAGGCTGTTATCGACAAACACCTTCCAATTGCAGTTCAAATCGTATGAGTAACGACGATGAAACTTGAGATCACTCATGCCGAGGCATTCGAGCTCTGCGGCGATGGGCGCAACGTCTGCAAGAAGGTCACGAGGGTTTGATCGGCCACCGAATTCTCCATCCAGGTCGATAAAGACGAACGGCCCCCATTCGGTGACGCTGATGGGAGCTAAACCGTACCGCTCTTTTTTGAAGCTAGTTTGCGTTCCCAGCATGGGAGCTCGCTTCAGCTGACCATCAAGGCCGTATTCCCAACCGTGATAGGGACACTGAAATCGACTGCAGCTGTGCGACGAATCGTCTTCCTGCTGAGCAACGATTGCGCCTTTGTGGCGACAGACGTTGTGGTGAGCTCGTAATGTCCCCACTTCGTCTCGATTCACGACGTACGGATTTCCGGCCAAAACTCCGGCAAAGTAGTCACCTGGCTTTGCGACTTGATCGGCACGGCCGACGGCAATCCAATTGCGTTTGAAGACTCGTTCCAGTTCTTCGTTGAAGAAATCTGACTCGACATACCAGTCGGCGTGCGGAGTCCGGCTGTCTTCGATTCCCCGCGTCGGGTCGAAATCATCTAAGGCGTCTCGAAATCGATCGTATGTCATGATTGCACCTCAACTGAAAACGCGTAGTCAGAGGCGAACGAAGTGGATGGAGACAAAGAGCGTCCAAGTCGTCAGCTATGAAATAGTACGCCGGAGCAAGCGGTGAGGCGATCTGAATTGGAAATTCATGCTCCATCGATGTCTCGCTGCTCTAAACTGAAGTCAGTTTTCGAACACGAGTGCTTCACGCTCCCTTTGGGAGAGTCGCCGCGCTGCGGCAGAGAGCGGTAGGGCGGACAGCGGCTGCAAGTTAGCGAATGGTTGGCTTATATCCGAAACCCGCGTCACGAAAGGCCCCTCCCCGAAAACTCGCTGAAGCTCGTTTTCGACCCTCCCCAAGGAGGGTGAAGAGAGAGAGCAGCACAGCGCCGGCTACAAGCGGCGGTAACGCTTTTTCCCACGACCACGTCCGCTCAGTGTCGCCGGCACTTCGCGGACCTCTTTCGGTTCTTGCAGCGCGTTGGGATCGTGTGAAATGCCCGGCATCTCTAGCTTTTTGAGCAGTTTGTCAATTCGCATTTCGATCCGAGTCAGCTCCGGGCCTTGATCGGGGGCCGCGAAAGTATACGCAACGCCGTCGCGTCCCATTCGTCCGGTGCGACCTACGCGGTGGACGTAGTCGTCGCAGTCTTCGGGAATGTCGAAATTGACGATATGAGAAACGGACGAGACGTCGATACCGCGTCCCATGACATCGGTGGCAATCATGATCTGCAGCCGCTCTTGCCGGAATGCCGACATGACACGATTTCTTTCGCGTTGCGACATTTCGCCGTGCATGCAACCGACGTCATCGAATTTTTTGCGAAGCCGCTGGTAAAGCTTTTCGACGCCACGTCGAGTGCGACAGAAAATAATCGCTTGCCGTGGAGTTTCTTGTTCGATCAACGTGACCAGCAGCTCAAACTTCCGTTGTGGTTCGACGGTGTAGAAGAATTGCTCGATCGTTTCGACCGCGATTTCTTTAGGCGAAAAATCAAGAAACTTCGGATCGCTCATATACTTTTCTGCCAGACGCCGAATAGGCGCGGGCATCGTTGCGCTGAGCAACAGCGTTTGGCGCTCGCGTGGGCACCGGCGCAATATCTTTTCGATATCGGGACGGAATCCGATGTCTAGCATGCGATCTGCTTCGTCAAGCACCACGCAATCGAGGCTGCCAAGATCCAGCACGCCTCGGCCGGACAAATCGAGCACTCGACCTGGCGTGCCGACGACGATATCGCAACCACTTTTGAGTCGATTTATCTGCCGCTTGATCGGCATCCCCCCGTAGACCGAAACACACTTGACAGTCAGGCCAAACGAAAGTTTTTCTACTTCGTCGCTGACTTGCATTGCCAATTCACGAGTCGGAACCAGGATTAAGGCTTGCGGAGACGGTGTCTTAGAATCGACTTCCAGCAGTTCCAGAATCGGAATCACGAACGCGGCCGTTTTGCCCGTTCCGGTTTGCGCCTGTCCCACTACGTCGACTTCGTCCAGCGCGACCGGGATCACTCCACTTTGAATTGGAGACGGATGATCGTATCCGGCTCGTTTGAGTGATCGCATCATCTCCTGGGAGAGGTCAAGATCAGCAAAACTAATCGGGGATTCACCGCAATGGTTCGAATTAGACGACACAGGCAAGATTTTTAAGTGGATGAACTCTGGAGGTAGAATCGTTGCCAACACCGGCCACGAAATGATAGCAGAACCTGCAAGCGTATCTGCAGTAACAACTTACGTCAATGTCACATCAAACAGGCTGATCTACTGTTCGCGAGCAACAAATAGCTGACGTGCGCAAAAAACTAGGCCAGTACAACAGTACTGGCCTTTCTCGTTGTAGCTAAGAAGTGGTGTGAAGAACGCCTACTTCTTTGCAACCTTGCGCTTGGTTGCGGCCTTCTTCTTTGGAGCAGCCTTTTTCTTGGCTACTTTTTTAGCAGTGGCCTTTTTGGCGGCAGCTTTCTTAGGAGCAGCCTTCTTCTTTGGCGATCGCTTTACTGCTTTCTTCTTAGCAGTTTTCTTAGCTGCAGCCTTTTTAGGAGCAGCTTTCTTTTTAGTCGACCGCGCAGCAGCTTTCTTCTTTGGAGCAGCTTTCTTTTTCGTGGCCTTCTTAGCGACCGTCTTCTTAGCTTTTGCCATTACGATGGCTCCTGTTTCGTTCGGCTCCCAACAAAAATCCTGCGATCCCTTCCCCTCGGGGGCCTAATAGGGGAAGCCGCTTCTAAAGTCACGACCAACGTAAGTCTGCCATGACTTTGCTGAGCAACACGGTTGCTCGAAGCAGTGTGTGTCATTCAATGAAAACGTATTTCGACTAAATTGTCGATGCCCGAATTCATTGGAAGTTGAATCAAACTGTCGCTGAGTCAGCTTTGCGTTTAACCCAACTTCGCGCATTGAAGCAAGATTGCCTCTCTTTCGTCAAGATTAATTTGTCATCTTGAGGTTATTTATGATTCAAATACGTTCGAATGAAAATCGTGTGCGAAGTCACTTCCATTTCAAACCCAACTGGGCAATACGAACCACGAAAACAACTCGACATGAATAGCAATCTCGAACTCGTTTGCCAGTTGGTCAAATCGTCCAAGAACGAAACGCAGACGACTGCTAAAATCGCCGCCGCCAGCAGCCAAATCGACGGGGTGACCACCAACGACATAAACGAAGTCCTGTCGTTTCTAAATGAGTGCTCGATGGTGTCAAATACGCAGAAACACGCGGCGCAACAGGTTCTTTCAGTGGTTTGCGGAAAGCTCAACCCGGACCAACTATCCGACTCAGACACGCTCCAAAGCAGGCTAGTGTCCGACCTCTATCATCGCTTCAGCGAGACCGATGTTGCGTGCAGTTATTTGCTGACAATTCTGGCCGTCGAACAGTCGTTAGAAAGCGTGACCGAACTGGCGGAACTACTTGCTAATTCGCCTCCGCGGATGTCTCATTTGGTGGTTCCGTGTATTGGAATTCTGATGAAGCGGCCCGGAAAATTTGCAAAAAAAATATTTCCGAAAGCGCTCGACGGGCTGCAATTTCGGTCTGTTGCTGGTCCTGTGCTCGACTTTGCCAACTTCCTGTACCGAAACGAAGTTACCGAAG
>JAGQPC010000173.1 GCA_020426925.1 Planctomycetales bacterium
CGAACGCCAAGAAATCGACCGATTCCGAGACAGCTTGATTCATGTTGAAAGGGACACGCTGACCTTTATTTTTCCGACAAAATTCTCGCATGCGCCTAACAAGTTTGCCAGCTCGTTCGGATGCCTTCCGGATTTCCTCGAGGTTTTCGGCAAGAGCCTTCGGAGGCTCGTTGTTGTTTTCGATGTGATTTAGCATCGCAACCGTATAGCCATCGATAACACAAAGCGGCTGAGCGAGCTCATGTGCAAGTTCTGCGGCCATTTCACCAACCGCGCTAAGACGCCCTGCATGAGCCAAACGAGCCTCACATTCCTTGCGTTTTTCTTCAGCTTTTTGTCTCGCCTTTTCTGCCGCGACACGATCGAGAACATGCGTGACAGTGGCGGGCAGCCGATTGATGTGATGAGCGTTCTTGATCACGTAGTCGGCAACGCCTCGCTTCATCGCTTCGATGGCAACTTCTTCTGTCCCCGTGCCCGTCAGCATGATGATTTGCGCATCCGCGTTCAGCTCGTGCACTAGGTCGATGACTTCGAGTCCGTTCAACCCTCGCAGCATGTAGTCAGTGATGATAACGTCGTAGTCATTGGCGTTAAGCAGCGACAGCAAGCTGCTCCTCGAATCAGACTCCTCAATGACAACCTGCTCCAATCCATTGGTCAACGCCCGAGACGCAAGTGCGCGATCGGCCGGCTCGTCGTCAACTAGCAAGACTCGAATTGCCCTTGTCATTGTAACGGCCCGACGTTTGGTGGTTCATTAAGAAGAAGCCAGTAGAGTTTGATCTGAGTAACGACTTCGCAGAATGCAGAAAACTGCACCGGCTTGACGAGATAACTGTTGGCGCCAACGTCGTAGGCTCGATTCACGTCTTTGGATTCGGACGACGAAGTGAGCACGATCACGGGAATGCGTTTCAGTTCCTCCGTCTGCTTCAGTTGTTCCAGAACTTGCAGACCATTTACCTTCGGCAACTTCAAATCCAGCAGAATCAGTCCCGGAATAGGGAACCGGTTACGGTCGGCGAACTGGCCCTCCCCAGAAAAATAGTCGAGCGCTTCTTGGCCATCTCGGACAACATGAATCGGATTTGCGATTCCACCCTTTGTCAAGGCTCGCAATATCAGTTGGACATCGGCCTCCTGATCCTCAACAAGCAGGATGTTTAAGGTGTTTGAAGTCGTTGGCCCAGTCTCTGGTTGCTCGGTCATGGCATGCTCACTCTCTTGGTAACTTTTTTCGGAAGCTTTACCCAAAACGCACTCCCTTCACCCTCCTTCGATTCGACCCAAACTTCCCCACCGTGAAGCAAAGCCGCTTTCTTCACAATTGCCAGCCCGATGCCTGTGCCGGGATAGGCGTCATCCGTGTGCAACCTTTGAAAGATATCGAAAATCGAATTTTGGAATCGTTCTGCAATCCCAATCCCGTTGTCACGGACGCAGATCTGCCATGTTTTATCGTCCGACACGGCACTGACGGCAATTTTCGGTTGTCTGCCGTACTCGACGAATTTCATGGCGTTTTGCAGTAAATTCTGCATAAGCAATTCCAATGTCCCTCGATGCCCTTCCACGGTTGGCAAATTTTCGTCGACATGAATCGTTGCTTTGGAATATTGGATTTGGTGCGCCAACAAACTCTGGACATGGTCTACAACTCCAGGCATGCTGACCGGGCCGAACGCTAGCATATTGCGGCCAAGTTTTGCGTGCTCCAACAAATCGTTGATCAGCTGTCCCATACGAACCGCCCCACCCGTAATATGCTTGAGGTAACCTTGGGCGACGTCATCGAGCGTTGATTCGTAATCCTCCTTTAACGCTTCGGCGAATCCTTCAATCGCGCGCAGCGGCGCCCGCAAATCGTGTGAGACCGAATAGGCAAACGCCTCCAGTTCTTCGTTGCTTTCCTGCAGTTCTGCGGTCCGACGTTCAACGCGATCCTCTAACTCGTCATGAGCTTTTTGCAAAGCGACTTCAGCTGCCTTGCGTTTGTTTAGTTCTTTCTGCCGCTCCAATTCCATACCGATTCGCTGTCCGAAGATCGTCAGCAGACCTTTGTCTTCCTCCGAAAAGACTTGAGGTGCATCGCTTAACAAGCACGTGACGGCAATGACATTTCCATTGTTATCGAGTGACGGAAAGCCACAGTATCCGCATGCGTTGTGCGTCTTCAAGAAGCTGGCCTTCGGAAACATTTTGGCCACATCTTCATAGATCTTCATCTCCTTGTCTTGCTGCACGGTTGCGCACGGCGTGATCTCCAATGAGCAGCTGCCGGCATTGCTTGTGACTTCTCCATTGACGTAAACGCTCAGAAAAGACAGTGTGTCTCCATCGATCTGCGATAGACATACGACTGGGATTTCTAGCAGTTCACCAATTATCTGGGCTATCTTTTCAAATACGTCCAGTGGGTCACCCGCCAACGTCATACTTAGCTCGGAAACCTTCTGTAGTCTGATGGTCCTCCGTTCTATTTCTTGCTCGACATTCAACCGGCCGGAAGAATCATGACCTTCGGCAGGCGAAGTCTCCGGCCGTCTACAGTCGCGCCGCTCTTCCAACGGTTGTGATTCGAGCGATAAGCGACTGACCTCCCCCCGGTCTATCAATTGCCTGATTTCCAGCAAGAACGCCGAGTCGTCCATCGGCATGCAAAGAAATCGATCGGCCCCCAGGGCCATCCCAAACTCACGATGCGATTCCTGTGTATATGTCGAAGTGCAGAAGACAAACGGGATCGAATTCAGATCGTCGTCATCTCGCCATGCTCGACACAAAGCGAAACCGTCCATTTCGGGCATGTGGAGGGCACAGACGACCAGATCCGGAGGGCTGACTTGTGCGATATCCAATGCTTCGGATCCATTGGAACTCTCAATCGCTTCGTAGCGTTGTGACTGAAGCAGCGTGCGGAGCGTGTTCCGGTTTTCCTGCACACTGTCAACGATCAAGACTTTCACGTTGCTAACCTACCCAACAACCAGTGAATCGAAACATGAAAAGTCTCCTGTTCCACACAAGGGGTCACCGAACGCGGCTCCTGGTTGTCCAATTGACCGGCAAACTCTCAAACCGGGCCTCCCGGGAGACAGTTTGACTCGACAGCATCTTGCTCACATATGTTCGGATTCTGATGACGATTAAACAGGCGAAGTCACCGTGTTGTTGATGTGGCGACGAGACACACCACGTTCAAAAATATAACAACTCCCCGCTGCTTGGGAATGCCTTCACGGCACTACGAGGCAACAACACCTCCACGCCTGATAGTGGTGAGTACCAGCCCTAAATGTGAAACTTCGGTTTGACTAACAATAAGTCGGCCAGCTCCCGTACAATCCTTCTTGTTCACGTTTCGATTCAATCGTGGCGCTGCGATCCAATCAGTGGCATTTACTGCGATGTCGTTTTCCACGGTAACTGCATACCCATGATTCCCGCCGAAATAATCCGAGCAAAACGAGACGGCCGACAGCTGTCAAACGAACAGATCGCGAGCTTCATCGATGGGTTTGCTCGGTCTGCGATGCCAGATTATCAAATGGCCGCATTCGCGATGGCGGTTTTCTTTCAGGGCATGACTCGCGCCGAAACGACAAGTCTGACTCGGCACATGCTGGCGTCAGGACAACAACTGAAATGGAATGACCGATCAGTTCGTCCAGTCGTCGACAAACACTCGACCGGAGGAATCGGCGACAAAGTATCGCTTGTACTCGCGCCGCTTCTCGCGTGCTGCGGCGTTCGAGTGCCGATGATCTCAGGACGAGGACTAGGGACAACCGGCGGAACTCTGGACAAATTAGAATCAATTCCAGGATTTCGAACAGATCTAACAATTCCAGAAATCGAATCTCAAGTTGAAAACATCGGATGCGCGATCACCGGTGCAACAGACGACATTGTGCCCGCCGACCGTAGGCTGTACGCTTTACGCGATGTGACCGCGACAGTCGAATCCGTTCCACTGATTACCGCGAGTATCCTCAGCAAGAAGTTGGCCGAATCACTCGACTCGCTGGTTCTGGACGTCAAAGTTGGCAGCGGTTCGTTCATGCAGACACCAGAAGCAGCAGCTGAACTGGCGCAGTCGCTTGTGGACGTCGGGCACGCACTTGGCCTCAACACGACCGCCGTGCTGACAAACATGGATCAGCCGCTCGGGCAGATGATTGGCAATGCCAATGAAGTTCTGGAATCGATTGAATGCCTTCAAGGACGAGGCCCCAACGACCTGCGAGAACTCGCCATCCACTTATCCGCGATCGCAATCAAGACACTTCAGCCTGATGAAGTTAATGCCCGCCGACTGTTAGCCGACAAGCTCGACAACGGAGAAGCGTACGACAGATTCAAACAGTTGATTGCGGCGCAGGGTGGCGACTTGTCGCAGCTGGCTCAACTCGCTGAACCGCATGACATCGTTGCTGATCGCAACGGAATCGTCGAATCGATCAATGGACAGACGCTCGGGAACGTCATTATCGAACTAGGTGGCGGACGAAAAGTCGCAGCCGACAAAATCGACCATCAAGTCGGTATCGAAATGCTGGCCCGCGTGGGCGATCGTGTTTCCGCTGGCCAGCCGCTTGCACGAGTCTTTGCTGACAACGCTGCCAGTAACCAAGTGTGCCCATTGCTTCGCCGCGCGATCGTCATTGGAGATCGCGCCGTGATTCCACCAAAGCTGGTAATCGACCGACTTGATTCTGGAGCAGAAAATGGAAAAAGCTGAAATCGATCGGCTATGCGAAGCGGCGCTTCAGGCTCAGCAAAATGCGTATGCGCCGTATTCGAGATTTGCCGTTGGCGCGGCCGCCATGTCTCCTGACGACCAACTGTTTTCAGGATGCAATATCGAGAACGCATCCTATGGGTTGACGATTTGTGCCGAACGAGTGGCATTGTTTAACGCCATAGCACACGGCCATCGCAAACTAAAAGCTATTGCGGTTGTGACAGCTGGAGGCCACCATCCGTGTGGCGCGTGCCGTCAAGTCATCGCCGAATTCATGGGCTCAAACGCCCCCATCTTCATCTGCGATTCCGCCCAACCTGACGATCCGATTCGCTGGACTTCGATCGAAAAATTATTGCCAGGTCGTTTTGCGCTTCCAACGGATCAGCTGGAAGAAGGCCGGTAGACCTATTCGCCTCTAGAGAAGTGGGGATATCTATTCCGTCTTGAAAAGATGATCCGAATCCGAAAAAGACGAAACATAGCGTGGCTTCATACCGATTAGTTAACCTGAGGCGGTTGTGCTGCGTAAACCGATCGAAATACGGTTATTTGCAGTGACGTCGTAACTCGTTAACTATAAGAGGCTTACGAGTTTTGCGTCGACCTTGACGCTTTTCGTAGCATGTTTATAATGCCGAACTAGAGGCAGTTTCGGTAAGATCGGAAAAATCGGAACTGTCTGCTGAATGGATAGAAGCAAGGGACTGCATGCTTTAAGCATGAAAAGGGAGCTTGCTTAACGAGGGAGCTAGGGATTGTTGCAGCGTTGCTGTGATGGTCTCGTCGGCTAGGGAAGGATATTCGTAGCCATGAAAACAGTCTTTACGACCGGCGAAGCCGCAAAGATTTGCAAGGTTAGCCAGCAAACTATTATTCGGTGCTTCGATTCTGGCCAGCTAAAAGGCTTTCGGGTTCCAGGTAGTCGATTTCGCCGAATCCCGCGGGACCAGTTGTTCGCATTCATGAAGGACAACGGCATTCCGACAGAAGCTCTAGAAAGCGGCAAACGCAAAGTTTTACTCGTCGATGACGACGCCGACTTGGTAGATCTGTTGCGAGACGCGTTTGAACGTGATGGCCGCTTCGACATTCGCACGGCCAACAACGGTTTCGACGCCGGCATGCAGGTCAAAGAATTTCGTCCCGATCTCGTCGTGCTCGATGTGATGCTACCGGACATCAACGGCAAAGAAGTGTGCGTTCGCGTTCGTAGCGATCCGGCGCTGGACGAGGTCAAGATTATCTGCATTTCCGGTATGGTCGAAGCGGACAAAGTCGCAGATTTGAAGGCTGCCGGTGCCAACGAGTTCATGCAAAAACCATTCGACGTAGATAAATTGCTCGAACGTTCTTGCGAACTGCTTTCGATCGAAAGTGCTCCGGCCGGAGCATAGGGTTGTCAGAAGCATTTGCTGTCAGGAGCACAGAGCTGGCCGGACAATAGCCTGCCGCGAAAGGGCGCGTGCCAATGGTGGTACGCGTTTTGTATTTATGCAGCAACCAATGCTCGCGCTCGGCATTCCCGGTTACGACGATCTAGTCTTGCCACTGCGAGACTGGTCGGCGGCGAGCTTGCTGGATGTGGTTTCCTCATCTAATGACGACGAGAAGTACAAATCGCTCTCTCGTCTTCTCCAAGTTGATCCTGCTCTCGTTTTGTGGGCTGCGCTGCTGCGCGACGACACTCGCTCCTGGAGACAGCTTGGCGTTGAACAGCTTGCGAGTTGGCTGATCGACAAGATCGACTCCCTCCTGCTGGCGAATTCGGTCACCATTCCTTTTCGCAAAGAGCTTCACTCGCATTACTGTACGGCCCAGCTTGCAACCGTTTCGACTGCTCGAGCGGCGACTACGCTATTAAATGGCAAATCGACTGACATTGGAAAAACCGTCTACTCCTGCGCAGTTTTAGCATACGCGCTGCAGTGGTTTGCTACGCGTGACGCGGAAGTCTGTCGTGACGAAACGTTGCTTTCAAGTTTGCCCGGTTGGCTGCTGCTGCTAGTTCGGCAGACGTGGTCGGCAGAGCCATCCTCGATCGAATTCATGCAACCAATTCAATTTGTCGTCGGAAAAGACAACAGTTTGCACATAGGAGGATTTGAGCGAAGACAGTGGAAAGGCGAGTTCCCGATCATTCGTTCCGTTTTCAAAAAAAACATACAGCACTTGCGACGCGTCGAGACTCTGCAGAACTCAGAATCGCGACGGTTGGAATCGCGAAAACTGTCCGCACTGAGAGAGCTTGCGTACGGGGCGAGCCACGAAATCAACAACCCACTCGCCAACATCTCGACACGAGCACAGCTGCTGATGAGAGACGAAGGTGATGCAGAGCGCAAGCGGCAATTGGCAACGATTACGCGGCAAGCTTATCGCGCGCACGAGATGATCTCCGATTTGATGTTGTTCGCGAAACCGCCTCAGCTGGCCAAATCGACACTTAGCGCAAAAGAGTTCCTCGAATCGTTTGTCGCTTCGCTTCCGAATGACGACGACCTGTCGAGCTGCCGCGTACAACTTACTGTTGAAGATGATATTCACCTAGCGATTGATGCGTCTCAAATGGACGTAGCGTTGCGAGCGATCGTTAAGAACTCGATCGAAGCGAGCGGCACCGATTGCGAAATCGAAATCACATGTCAACGCAACGAGCTCGCCGCAAACGCATTTCTGTCCGACGACAAAATAGCACCGTTCGTAGAGATCGCCATTTCTGACAACGGCTCAGGGATCTCGAACGACGTTCGTGCTCACCTGTTCGATCCGTTCTATTCAGGCCGAGAAGCGGGACGAGGCCTCGGCTTTGGTCTTTCCAAAGCATGGCGAATCATCGAGCAACACGAAGGCCAGATCATCGTTGAATCAGATTCGTCCGGGACGACGATGACGATTCTGATTCCTGATCGCTCATAGCAACTTGACGATGACGAACACCGCCCATTCGCGTGGGATTTCACGGGAAGCACGCACGAATTCCCTGAATATTTTCGCGCATTCGCCCGGGCAAACGCAACAAACAACTGCTAAAATGGATTCGCTGCACATTCAGCAGTTCCCGCCTTCCAAACCCCGTTCCTCCCCGGTGCGGTACCATGCGTTTTGCACTCGCTGTTTCCATCGCGTTGGTTTCTGTCACGACCGATGCGCTCGCCAAAGAATCATTGACGTTTGAAAACGACATTCGGCCGATTTTTCGTCAGCACTGCTTCGACTGCCACGGCGCAAAAAAAGAAAAAGAAGGCGAGCTAGATTTGCGTCAGGTGCGGCTGATGCTCAGCGGTGGAGATTCGGGGGCTGCGCTCACGCCTGGGGCTGCCGATGAAAGTCTATTCTTGAAGCGTATCGTCGACGGTGAAATGCCTCCCGGCGATCACCGAGTTCCGCCCGAGCAAGTTGCAATCCTTCGACAGTGGGTGAACGATGGAGCCAAGACCTCTCGCGCCGAGCCGCACGACATCGGTCCTGGTTTAGGGATCTCGGCAGAGGAACGCGCTTTCTGGTTCTTTCAGCCGATCCACCGCCCAGACGTTCCGCCTGTTCAAAACGCACACCAAGTGCAGACTCCGATTGATGCGTTTTTGTTGTCGCAAATGGAACCGGAAGAACTCACGTTCTCCCAAGACGCCGAACGCCACACATTGATTCGCCGAGCGTACCTTGACCTGATCGGCTTGCTACCGACGCCAGACGAAGTCGATGCGTTCGTCAGGGATGATTCGCCAATCGCGTGGGAAGAACTTGTTGACCGTTTGCTCGAATCAAAACAATACGGCGAACGTTGGGGGCGTCACTGGCTCGACGTTGCGGGATACGCCGATTCAGAAGGAGGCATGCGTGACGACGTCAGGCCGTGGGCATATAAATATCGAGACTGGGTTATTCGGTCGTTCAACGATGGCATGCCGTTCGATCAGTTCATTACTTGGCAGTTGGCCGGAGACGAACTTGCAGAGCGACCATTCCGAAACATGTCTCAGCGCAACATCGACAAGCTCGTCGCAACCGGTTTTCTTCGCATGGCCGCAGACGGCACAGTATCTAAGAATGACGACGAAACGCGAAATCAAGTTGTCGCCGACACGATCAAGATTGTCAGCTCGTCGCTGCTGGGCCTCTCGGTTGGTTGCGCGCAATGCCACGACCACCGGTACGACCCGATCTCGCAGTTGGACTATTTTCGAATGCGAGCAGTCTTTGAACCGGCGCTAAACTACAAGGACTGGCAGACTCCCGACGCTCGACGCGTTTCGCTATACACTGACGAGCAGATCGCAGCGGCAGCAGAAATCGAAAAGCAAGCAACCGAAAAAGAAGCAGCTCGAAACACCAAACAAACTGAGTTCATGGACGCGGCCCTGAAAGCGGAACTAGAAAAGTTCGCTGAAGATCTCCGGCCGCAATTGGAAAACGCCTACCGCACACCGGCAAATGAGCGAACGCCTTACCAAGCTGCACTGCTCAAACAACACCCGAGCATCGGAAATCTTCACCCCGGAGTCCTCTATCAATACAACCAAAAAGCGGCCGATGAACTAAAAAAGCTGAGCGAAGAAATTGCAACCATCCGTTCGAAAAAACCTCCGCAACAATTTGTTCGCGCGTTAACGGAAAAGACAAAGGAAACGGTCCCAACGACGTTTCTGTTCCATCGAGGTGATTTTCGCCAGCCGCTGGACGCCGTTTCTCCTGGTGGGCTAACGGCTGCGTCTCCGGAAGATAGCCCGTTTCGAATTACCGATGCGGAAAGCAAAGATTCATCGCGGCGTCGGTTAGCCTATGCACGCTGGCTTACGAGCGGACGGCATCCTCTGGTTGCTCGCGTTTTGATGAATCGAGTTTGGCTGAATCATTTCGGTCAAACGTTCGTGTCCACGCCCGACGAATTTGGAAAGCTTGGAGCCTTGCCGACGCATCCAGAATTGCTCGACTGGTTGGCCGATGAATTCATGCGAAGCGGGTGGAGCATTTTCCGGTCAAGCGTCTGGAAGCTGAAACCATTCGCGACTCAATCCTGAAGATTTGCGGGACGCTCGATGAGGCTCAATTTGGACCGGCTCAGCAAATTGAAGAAGACGAAACTGGGCAAGTCATCGCGACAGGAACGAAGCAACGACGCAGCGTTTACATTCAAGTTCGTCGAACCAAGCCCGTGGCCATGCTACAGTCGTTCGACGCACCGGTCATGGAAACGAATTGTGCCAAACGCCAATCATCCACCGTCGCGATGCAATCGCTGATGCTGATGAACAGCAAGTTCATTGTTGACGTGTCGAATGCTTTGGCCGACCAGCTGACCGGCTCGAACGCGAACACAGACGATTTGATTAACAGCACGTGGAAAGCAATCTATTGTCGGCCAGCTAGCGACGAGGAACTTGAATCATCGCAGCGTTTTATCACGCAACAAATCACATTGCTGGAATCAAAAAAGACCGTATCGCCAAAGCGGCAAGCGATCGCGAATCTGGTTCAAGCTCTGTTTAGCTCGAACGAGTTCTTGTATGTCGACTAAATTCACAAACCAAATTGCAATGACCAACGAACACATGACGAACCGATTTAGCCGCCGAGCATTCCTGTCGGAAAACGCGATGGGCATCGGAATGTTTGCGCTCGCGACGTTGCTCCACGAAGACCAATCTTTAGCCGTTCCGCCGAACGTGCGGGTGGCGCCGCCGGCGTTCGACATGTTGCCGAAAGAACCGCCGCTCGTTCCAAAAGCGAAAGCGATGATCTCGCTGTTTCAGCATGGCGGACCTGCTCATATGGATCTGTTCGATCCAAAGCCCGAGCTTACTCGACTGCACGGAAAATCATACGAAGGCGATATCGCGTTCAGCTTCATCAATCGGTCGAGCAAAAAGCTAAAAGCCAGCCCGTGGAAGTTTCACAAACATGGAAAATGTGGGACGGAGATTTCGGAGATTCTTCCTCACACCGCGTCGATCGTTGATGACATTTGCGTCGTCCGTTCGATGAGGACCGGCCACAACGGCCATGAAGTTTCCATTCGCTACATGAACAGCGGCATCGCAGGAGTCACGGGGCGACCATCGCTTGGCAGTTGGCTGACTTACGGCTTAGGTAGCGAATCTCAAGACCTACCGGCCTATATGGTTTTGACGGCTCCCGGAGGACACCCGGTCGATGGCGTCCATAATTGGTCCGGAGGATGGATGCCATCGCTGTTTCAAGGAACCGTTTTGCGAGCCAAAGAACCGCGGATTCTGAACCTTGATGCTCCGCCTCATCTTCAAGGCGAAATTCAATCGCAGAACCTGGCGTTTCTGTCCGAGCTGAATCAGCGTCATTTGGCTCGTCACCCGGGCGAGCATGATCTGGAGGCTCGAATCGCCAGCTACGAATTGGCGGCTCGCATGCAAGACTCTGCCAAAGACGCGTTGGACTTGTCGCAAGAAACTGATGCTACGAAACGCATGTACGGTTTGGATCGCGACGAAACGAAAGAGTATGGGACTCGGTGCCTGATCGCTCGTCGTTTAGTCGAACGTGGAGTGCGATTTGTGCAGTTGTTCCATTCGGGCCAGCCTTGGGACAACCACAACAACATTCGCGAAACGTTGCCCGGTATTTGCCGCCGTACCGATCAACCATCCGCTGCGTTGGTCAGAGATCTCAAGCAACGTGGCATGCTCGACGAGGTGCTCGTTCATTGGGGCGGCGAAATCGGCCGTTTGCCTGTGACCGAAGGAGACCTAAACACTGGTGGCCGCGACCACAACGGACAAGGCTTCAGCACATGGCTCGCTGGCGGCGGCATCAAAGGCGGAATCACCTACGGCAACACTGACGAAGTCGGTCACCGAGCCGCCGAAAACATCATGACCGCCAGCGACTATCAAGCCACAATCCTGCGATTATTTGGGCTCGACCACAACCAGCTCGTTTTCCTGCACAACGGCCAAGAACAGCGATTGGTTCAAGGCGATGCGAAGGTAGCAGACGAGATCATTGCGTAGGTCCGCCCACTCGAACTCATGGCACTTGGGCAACCGTGCGTTGCACGCACGCTGCAACCGGCCATTACTCAACACCTGCAGATCGCATCGCCGCTTCTACCGCGACAACAGTTTCGGCCGAGTAACGAAAATTCCCGGGGCGATGCCCCTGAGCGATCTTGAGAGGCGTCCAACCTCGGCGGTTGTCTTGATTCCACACTTGAGCGTCGGCGTTGTGATCGGAAAGGTACGCAATCAGTTTTGTCCAGCTCTTGTAGGCAGCACCGTGCATTGCAGTCTCGCCGTTGGCTTCGACGGCGTTGATGTCGGCGCCTAAGCCTAAGAGAAACTCGATGGCGGCGATTGCGTCTTCTTCCGTGCCTGCCGATTCGTCACCGTTGCCGAGAATCCCAACACCGGCGGCGGCGAGTAACGGCGTGCAGTTGTCTGAGTTCACAAGCGTGGGATCTGCGTTTAACTCGATCAACAAATTCATCAAAGCAATGTCGCCCGTTTCCGATGCCAAAAGAAATGGAGTCGCGTCCGATTTATCGAGGCGACCGTGCTGGTCTTTAGGCCGTTTGCCGTGACGCGAATTCACATCGGCTCCACTTGCAATTAGCTTGCGAACCAAATCCGAACTCGTAAGCGTCCCAGACCCGGCTGGTGGTGGATCACCATCGCCTCGAATTGGTTTGCGAACCCATGTGATCGCATGCAACGAGGTGTAGCCTCGATAGCGACCATTCGGATCGGCGCCGGAGTCCAGCAATTTTGCGGCCAATTCGAAATGACCGTTTTCTACCGCAAGCAACAGCGGCGGCATGCGGTTGAGGCTGCCACTGGAAGCTTTCATTCCGGCATTAACATCAATGCCGTGACTAAGCAATTCCAAAACAACGTCTGCATGGCCCTGGCGGACGGCGAAAAAGAAGGGAGTGAATCCAGACTTCAGCGGCGACTTGTAATCTGCTCCAGCAGCCAACAGTTCCTTAACGACTTCAATGTTTCCGTCAGCAGCGGCCCACATAAACGCGGTTTGGCCCTTGCGGTCTTTCGCGTTGACATCGGCTCCGTGAGCAATCAGAGACTTCACGCATTGAACTCGTCCACTTCGAGCGGCGGTCATCAACGCGGTTTCTCCACCGCGTAGCGTCGCGTTCGCATCAGCTCCGGAATTAGCAAGCAGCTCGACAATTTCAGCGTTTCCGTTTTTGCAAGCGATCGAAAGAGGCTGAACGCCGTATCGGTTGGCTGCGTCGACTTTCACTTTCGCGGAAATCAACTGCCGTACGGATTCGAGGTCATCATGGTAAACGCTCCAATGCAACGCAGTCATTCCATCAGGGTGCGAATCGTTTGCGTCTGCACCATTGGCGAGCAATCGATTGACTTCTGATGTTTCACCTTTTTCGGCTGCAGTGACGAGCGCCGAGGACAATTCGTTCGACAGAGCGCTGCTACAAGCAACTACGATGGCAACAATGCACAGGATTCCTTTCATCGGCATCGACACTGAGGCAAAGTGTAACATGACAGTTTAGATTCTCAATCGGTTACGGCTCATAGAGTGATCCTGCCACTTTAAACGTCGGACAGTTCGTCAACTTGGCCTTGGCTGTCGGCAAACCTGTCGATCTGTACGCCAACTTTGTTAAGCAACGTTAGATGCAAGTTGGCGAGCGGTGTTGCATTGTCGAATCGAATGTGCCGGTTGCCTCGCATATTTCCGGCGGCTCCGCCCGCGAGCAGAATCGGCAGGTTC
>JAGQPC010000174.1 GCA_020426925.1 Planctomycetales bacterium
ATCAAGGTGCGTTGGACTACTAGTGGACACGCTGACCTGGTTGAGCACCTTCGTCGATGCCGAGTAGGAAAACGTCTGGGCCGCCGGGACCGCCGGCGGCGACCATGCCTTCGCTGAGTCCGAATCGCATTTTGCGTGGTGCTAAGTTCGCGACCATGATGACTAATCGGCCAACTAGTTTTTCGGGCTCGTACGCTTCCTTGATCCCGGCGAATACTTGTCGAGTTTCATTGCCGCCGAGGCTCAATTTTAGCTTCAAGAGTTTGCGCGCTTCTTCGACGTGTTCCGCTTCGAGCACTCGAGCAACTCGCAAATCGACTTTGGCGAAATCGTCGATTGTGATTTCGTCACAAATCGGTTCGTCTTTCAGTGGTTGATCGCTGTCGTTGTACGGATTCGACGAATCTTCGGCTGGTTCGTCAGATACTTTGCTCTCTTCGATCATGGCGGTTATTTTCTCCGGATCAACTCGTTCCATTAAGTGCTTGAACTTGTTGATCGCAATTCCGGTGAGTGGTGTTTGTGATTGTTCCCAATTAGTAATCGGTTGCCCAAACAGCTCGCCCGTTTGTTCGGCAAGCTTCGGAAGAACCGGCGACAGATAAACGACGATCTGCCAAAACAGATTCATGCCAACCGTGCAAACGTCTTGCAGTTCTTGTTGGCGCTGTGGATCTTTTCTCAAGTTCCATGGTTCACGACCTTCGATGTAGGGATTCGCTCGGTCGGCGAGTTCCAAGATCAAACGCATCGCCTTGTTGTAGTCGTAGTTCTCGTAGGCGTCGGCAATTTGATCGCCTTGCGCTGCACCTTGTGCGAACAGTCCGCCATCGTCCGGGTACTCGGCCGAGAGCCCCGTACTGTGTGCGAACTTGGCGGTTCGGCTGGCAAGATTGACAATTTTACCTACCAAATCTGACCGAACCTTCGACGCAAATTCGTCCAAATTCAAATCGAGATCGTCGACTCGTGGCCCCATTTTGCTGGCATAGTAATATCGCAAATACGACGGATCGAGATACTTCAAAAAGGTTTCTGCTTTGACGAAGGTGCCTTCACTCTTCGACATCTTCGCGCCGTCCACGGTCAAGAATCCGTGGATCTGCACGCGCGTTGGCAGCGTGAAGCCGGCACTCTTCAGCATGCCCGGCCAAAACAGCGTATGGAAATAGGCGATGTCCTTGCCGATGAAGTGATGGATTTCGGTTTCGGCGCTTCGCCACCAGTCGTCAAATGATTCGCCGTGTTTGTCGCACCATTGTTTGGTGGACGCCATGTAACCGATCGGCGCGTCAAACCAAACGTACCAGTAGTTGCCGGGCGAGTCTGGAATTTCAAATCCGAAGTAGGGAGCCGGGCGAGAGATATCCCAATCGCGAAGTTCTTTTCGGCCCGATTCGCCATCGTCGCCTGACGGTTGATCGCTACCGAGGAATTGGCCCTTCAGATACTTGGCGATTTCTTCCGGCATACGTCCGGGAGCTTGTGTCCACTCGTCCAGAAAATCGTGAAGCTTCTCTAGCTCGATAAACAAATGAGTCGCCGGACGCAACTCTGGCGTGGTCTGAGTTATGGCGCTGACCGGATCGGTTAGTTCGGCCGGCGAGTAGGTCGCGCCGCATTTGCTGCAGTTGTCGCCTGGTTGGTTTTCAGCCTTGCAATTGGGACACGTGCCTCGAACAAACCGATCGGCCAAAAACGTTCCGGCCTCGACATCGTAAAGCTGTTGGATTTCCTTTTCTTTGACTAAGCCCGCTTTTCGAATCGACGACCAGATTTCGGCGCAGAGCTGGCGATTTTCGTCGCTGTGCGTGCTGCCGTAGTTGTCAAATTCGATTTGGAATCCAGCAAAGTCTCGTTCGTGCGCCGTTTGCGTTTCAGCGATGATTTCCTCTTCGGATCGACCTTCCTTCTGAGCACGCAACATGATCGCTGTACCGTGAGTATCATCGGCACACAGATAAATACAGCGATGGCCGCGGAGCTTTTGGAAACGGACCCAGATATCGGTCTGGATGTATTCAACTAGGTGACCGAGATGAATTGGGCCGTTCGCGTACGGCAGTGCGGCGGTAACCAAAATCCGTCGTTGCGTCATTTCAGATTGTCTTTCGAGACGTTTGTTTCATCGTCGTACGTTGGAGTTCCAGTCCTTCGCGTCGTGCGTATTCGGAATAGAAGTCTGTCGTATTGCTAGAGTAGGTGCATTCTCATTTGCTGGATGCCTAAAGAGAAACTACGGGCCTCGTTTGGGCAAGAGCCCATGGTTTTGGATCGTTTTGAAATGTAGTCCAAGCGACTCCGATCGCTGGGCCGAGTCGCGTTACGCGCAGAACTACTGCGAACGCAAGGCGTTTAAGGCGTATGTAGTTGTCCTGGTGCGTTGATCTGATGATGTCCAGCGAGCGGAGTCGCTGGACTACAAATTTGCCAAGCTACGACAAGTACGGAGACGTTGGGCTGCAGTTGTCGCAGTCTATCGCGTCAATGTTGTCTGCAAGTCAACAAGCAACGGCGTCATCCGGCGGCGAAGGGTGTTCAACGTGCGGTTGCGATCGTCTGGAATTCGCGATGCGAGCGACATGAGCGTTTCCCATTCTTTAGACAGCTGATTTGATTGTTCACGCAAGACACGGACGTTTTGACCTCGCGAGAGGTTCGCGTGCAGCGACTGCGATGTCTTTAGGAAGTCCGAGGAAGCGCGAGTTGCCCTTTGGCGAAAGTCAGACGAATACCGTCCACCCTGCGACAACATTTGTTGCAAATTGCGGTCGTAGTAGGTGGCGAGGTTCTCCAGTTGCGCCGCAGACTCGGTGCCTTTGCGAAAATCGAAGTTAGGCCGGATGCCAAGGATGTCTCGAAGCTCCACAACGGATCGAGCGATCTCGCGATGCTTCTGACGCGCAGTTCTCGTGTCGATTCCGCGAATGCTGTTGCCGAATCGCTTCCAGTCATCCGCCAAATAGTAATAGACGTCGGTCAGCGTATCTTTTTCGTCTCCATTGCGAACGAGCTCTGCAAAATCGCTGCACGTGGTGCTGAAGGTCGCTGCATACTCGATCAAACGATCTCGATTGCCGTCAATTTGTGCGAGCTGCTTTAACGAAATTGATTCCATCAACTCGTTTGTGTCACTTCGTAGCGACTGAGCGATGTAAGTCAACTCACTTCGATTCATTTCGCCGCTGACCCATAGCAGCTCTTGCACGTTGCGGTCCGCGTTGTGAACTCGACGGAGCTGCCGAGCAACATACGGATAGTTCAAATCGCGAACTTGATTCGCAAACGGATTCCAACGACGGCGAAACTCTTCGTAGTCCGCTTTGACATCTGCATAAGATCCGTTTTCAAACAGGCGCCGGTTCATTGCACGGCCCTGCGCATAAACTCGCTGCCCTTCATTGATCAAACTGTACCGCAGGTTTTGATCATCTACGTCCGTATCAATGTCATCCAGCAAATTTCGCAGCGCACCTGTCAGCGTGTTGACTTCTCGCGACAGCTGGCTGCGATCAAACTGAGGCTGCATTCCCATCAGCTGTCCCAAGCGATTGTTGGTGCCGTTGATTCTGTCGACGTACGATCGAGCTCGCGAACTGAGATCGCGCGTTTCAAGCAATCGAAACGCAAGCAGCCTCCATTCGCGATCAACTTGTTCGTAGTCGTTTGAGATTTCAGCGGTGCTTCGCGCGTTTTCGCATTGGCGGCGCAGCAGCGTTGTTGCGGCGCTGGCACTTAGCGCGTCGCTTAGAAGTGCGCGTAAACCGGGAGTTCGGTCGGAGTCGGAATCAAGCTGTGCCACGAGGGCCGACAGGTCTTGAGACATTGACTGAACGTTGTCATGGATGTCTCGCAGCTTGCTACTGGATGAAACGCGGGAAGTATTCCGTGACGCGGTTGCCGGCGTAGCACTCGTGCGATTGGATCGACTCGTCGTCGCACGATTTGGACGATCAACGTTGGGAGGTTGCCGCTCATCTCGCTCGTCCTGCCTGCTATCAATCAATGTTTGCAGGAGTTCGTCAACAAACTGGCGGCGAGACTCTCGGCTCGACTGCGCAAATACCGTCGTGGACAAGGAAGTCGCGATGGCCATGGTCGCGAGCAATGCGATCGCCAAAACTGGTCGATACGTTTTCGCGCTTCGTCGAGTGTTCCGTGGCATGATGATCCTCCGATGATGCTAGCCGGTAAAGCAGAATCCGTGCAATTTTGGCCCGGTTTTAATCGAGACGACGAAAACGCCTACCATAAGGCGGAAGCCGCAAATCCTACAAGATCGATGAGTCGCGAAAAATCTCGCGCGGGGTTTCGGAAGCGTGACCAGAGGTGTCAAATAGCTCGCCGAGTATGTAAGGAAACGATCTCAACGACCGACTACGGAAGGCGCCAAATCCAATGCAGCAAGTTTTTCTTGATTGGAAACGGCCCGCGCTGCCGGCCGCGGCAGAATACCTGTTCCAGTGTTCCGCTGCCGCCGGAATGGCCGATCTGTCGAATCTGGTTGTTGTCGTTCCTGGTGGTCGCGCAGGTCGGCGGCTCGGCGAAATTCTTTTGCAGAACTCCAGCCAGTCGGGCAAAGCCTACTTTCCGCCGACGATCACGACCGTGGGCAATTTGCCCGAAATGCTGTATCAGCCTCGACTTGCGTTCGCCAGCCCGATCGTGCAACAGCTCGCCTGGGCCCGAGTCCTCCGGGAAACCAGCAAACGAGACCTGGAAAAGCTCGTCAAAGAACCGCCTGTCACCAAAGACGATTCTCGTTGGGTAGAACTGGCGGCTATGCTTCAGCGGCAACACCGCGAATTGGCGGGCGATGGCTTCGACTTCAGCGACGTCCTGCGAATCGGCAAAGAGATGGAGACGTTCGACGAAGCGGAACGCTGGACGATTCTCGCCGCGATTCAAAGACGCTATTTAGATTTGCTCGATCGCCTGCAAGTTTGGGATCGGCAGACGGCCCGCTTGCGAGCCATCGAATTCAACGAATGTCGCAGCGACCGAGACATCGTACTGCTAGCAACTGCCGACTTGAATCGAGTCACGCGCCAGATGCTTGATCAGATCGGCAGCAAAGTTACCAGTTTGGTGGTCGCTCCGGAATCGATGCGAGCCAGCTTCGATGAACATGGCTGCTTGGACGTCGAGGCGTGGCAGTCGGAATGGTTGACCTTGGACGACGATCAAATCGTGCTCGCGAATAACGCGTCGGAACAAGCGGAAGCGATCTTGGATTCAATCGCGGATTTTGACGGACGATTTGCGACAAATGAAATCACGATCGGCGTTCCTGACGAGTCCATCATTCCTCACATCGAAAACACGATGCGTGAAGCTGAGCTAAATCCTCGGTGGGGACCGGGAAGCTCGCTGGAAAAAAGTCGCCCGATTCGATTCCTGCGTTCCGTTGTGGACTACTTGAACGAGCAGAACTTTGAGAACCTTGCCGAGTTGTTGCGGAATCCGGACGTTGGTCGATGGGTGCGAGGCAAGCACGACAACCCGAACAAGCTCCTTGTGAAGCTCGATCGATTTCAACGCGACCATCTTCCGAATTCGGCCAACAATTTTACGGCCAAATTAGATCGTCACGCGGTTCCGACGCACGCAGCAAAACTCATCGCTGACCTACTGGCTCCGTTGCATGGCGAACAACGGTCTGCCGCGAAATGGGCCAACAAGATCGTCGAAGTGTTGTCCACGCTGTTCGGTTCGTCGCAGGTCGATTTAGAAGACGTCGCGCAGCGGACAACTCTCGCGGCAGTCGACGCGACGCGCGACGCGTTGGCTGCGCTGCAGCAGCTACCAGCTGAACTTGATGAACCAGTTTCTGCAAGCACAGTAATCTTGATGGCCGTGTCGCAGACTCGTTCGCTGCTGTCTTCCAAAGCTGCTGAAGCAGATAGCATCGAACTGCTAGGTTGGCTGGAACTTCCGCTGGATGATGCTCCCGCGAAAATCATTACAAGCTTCAACGAAGGATTCGTTCCGTCGTCCATCGATTCCGATTTGTTTTTGCCGAACTC
>JAGQPC010000012.1 GCA_020426925.1 Planctomycetales bacterium
GCGAACAGCGCAGCTGTAGTGCGATTACGCAAGGATGCTCTCCGGTGAAGTTGTTTGATCGCACGTCTCTGTTTGAACAGCTTTCGAGTCTCGGAGCCGACGAATGGATTGCAAGTCTGCGGCCGCTTTGCGAAGAGCGGTTCTCGCCCGCATCTCACGGAACGCTGCCGCAGTGGATTCAAGCGTGGCATGATCTTCCGCCGCGTGCCGACGATAGCTCGCTTGATGCAAGCGGCGAGGCAGTTGCTGTTTTGTCGTCGAACGACTTTGACAAGGCTGCGCTGCGGTCGACTCTGATGAACTTTCACCCGTGGCGCAAAGGTCCGTTCAGCTTTCTGGGATTGGAAATCGATACTGAGTGGCGGTCTAACCTCAAGTGGGAACGGTTCGTGAGTTCGGTTTCGTTGCAAGGGAAGCGAGTTTTGGACATCGGAGCTGGCAATGGATACTACGGCTGGCGGATGCTAGATGCCGGCGCGGAGCTTGTCGTCGGTTGCGATCCGTTCATGTTGTACGTGATGCAATTTGAAGTGCTCAGGAAATATGGGCCGCAGCCAGAATGCCATTTCGTATTGCCAATTGGCGATCACGAGCTGCCTGATCGACTCGAGCTGTTTGATATCGTGTTTTCCATGGGCGTTCTGTATCACCGAACGAGTCCCATCGATCACTTGCAAACAATTTGGAATTGTTTGCGGCCTCGAGGCGAAGTTGTTTTGGAAACGCTAATCGTGCGATCTGAAAACACCGAAGTGCTCGTTCCTGAAGGGCGTTACGCGAAAATGCGAAACGTTTGGTTCATTCCGTCGTTGTCGATGCTGGAGCGTTGGCTATTGCGGACCGGGTTTCGCGACATTCAAGTTCTCGACGTGTCACCAACGACAGTCGAGGAGCAACGACGTACGGATTGGATGACGTTTGAGTCGCTATCGGACTTTCTGGATCCGGATGATTTGTCGAAAACGATAGAAGGCTATCCGGCTCCTGTCCGCGCTATTGTCAAAGCGACTCGGTGCTGATCAACTGGTTTACGTAAAGAACGCCACGATATCAATTGTAGTGGATCTTGCTAAAGATCCCTGTGGTGAGGGAACTTCAGTAAGCAACGTCCACTGCCAAGCTGTTGCGTTGCCGTTTATTTTCGATTTTCTCACGGAAGTATCCGCCATCCATGTCGTCATCCGTTCACATTCCGGTTTTGCTGAACGAGGTCCTGGAGCAACTCTCGCCCCTTGCTGGAAAAATCATTGTTGATGGAACGCTCGGCGGCGGAGGCCATACGCGCGAGCTGGCGAAAGCGGTCGGCGAAACCGGATTGGTTTTGGCCGTGGATCGTGATGAAGAAGCCGTTGAACGCGCGGCGTCGAACTCGGATTTGTCTGGGCTGCCGATCAAAGTGGCTCAGTCCAGCTACGCCGACGTGGGCGAAGTTCTTGACGAACTTTCGATCGCCGCGGTGGACGGGATTCTGCTAGATCTAGGGCTTTCGAGTGATCAGCTTGAGGACGACACCCGAGGATTCAGCTTTAGCGTCGACGGACCACTCGACTTGCGATTCAATCCGGATGAGGGAGAACCTGCTTGGCGGTTGTTGGAATACATGCGTCAGGACACTCTGGCTGATTTGATTTACAAATACGGTGAAGAGCGATACAGTCGGCGCATTGCTCGGAAAATCGTAGAAGCGAGAAAGCAAAACCCGATTCGCACTTCGCGCCAGCTAGCCGAGCTTGTCAAACGGTGTGTTCCCAGCGACAAGCGTCAGCAAATCCACCCGGCTACACGGACGATGCAGGCTTTGCGTATCGCCGTAAACCAAGAACTGGATATCCTTGATCGAGCATTGGTGAAGCTCCCAGATCGACTGAAGCACAGCGGCAAGTTTGCCATCATCAGCTTTCATTCGCTGGAAGACAGACCAGTCAAGAACGCGTTTCGTGACGACGAACGGCTGGAAGTCATCACGCGTCGGCCAATATGTCCAAGTGAGCAGGAGGTTCAAGCCAATCCACGCAGCAGAAGTGCAAAACTGCGTGTGGCCGAACGGAAACCGCTTTAGAGCCTGGCACTGAGATAGCGTGCTCCCTTTGGAATTTGCTGCATCGACATTCGGGTGCTTTTTTGTTGTGGAACTTGCTAAACTGCCCTCACCTCTGGGATCTTTGCCAAGATCCACTACATTGCTCCAGTTCTTGAAGTGACACCATCATTGACCCAACATTGAGAATTCGACATCGTGAAAAATCTACGTAGTGTATTGGCTTTGTGTTTTGTGACGGTGGTTGTGGTATTGAGTCTGAGCGTGCTGCGTGGTTCGCTGCACGACGACACGGGCAATGCGTCATTGGTACCTGCCGCGGCCAGCGTTAATTCTGAACAGACTCACTGATTTGGACGATCTTGAGCTCGTGTCTGCCGTGATAAACGATTATTCGATTGACGCCTTGAAAATTGTTTCTGGCGGACAGACCGGTGTCGATCAAGCAGCACTGCGTGCTGCGATCGATTGTGGGATTCCTCACGGAGGCTGGTGTCCTCGAGGCCGCAAATGTGAGGACGGAACGATTCCGCCGATCTTTCAACTTTCGGAAATGGAATCGGATCAATATGCAGAACGAACTGAACAAAACGTGATTGACTCTGATGCCACGTTGATTATCTATCGCGCAAAGATTTCGGGCGGCACAAAACTAACGAAAAAGTTCGCTGTTCGTCATAACAAGAATCATTTACTTTTGGATTTGTTGAGCGACGTTCCGGTGGTTAACATCTGCGACTGGATCGTAAAGAATAATGTTCGCGTGTTGAATGTCGCTGGGCCCCGTGAAAGCAATTGCCCTGGTATATTTCAGTCTTCGCGAAAGCTCTTGAAACTTGTGTTTAGGAAGATGATCTCTGATGCAAAACGTAGTACGTAAGCTTGCAGTTGCTGGATTGGTATTTATACTGCTCACGCGGTACGCGGACGCTCATCCAGGGCACGAACCGCTTAATCATGGACTGGCGCATTGGTTGTTTGACGCCGCACACGGTGGGATCGTTTTGTTCTTAATTCTCGCCGTGACTGCTGGCCTGCTATTTGTCGGTCGTGGACGCGTATCGCTTTCTCGCGCTCGTGCACGATGACGAATTTGTAGCCGTCAGGTATCATTTCAGCTTGCGAACCAAATCACTGTCAGGAAATACGCGAAGTTAGTGTAGCGGCGAGAGTCGCTCGGTGAACACGCAGGGCTTAATTGGCGTTCGATGCTTTTTCAACAAGAATCCTTCGCCATATTTTTTGCAGCTGTGTTGGTCCTGCACTTCATGAACTTGCCTTGGAAGCTGCGCAAGTTCAATCTGCTGATTTGTAGTTATGTGTTCTATGCAGCGTGGCAACCGGCGTTCGTGTTGCTGATTATGCTGTCTACAGTCATCGATTGGTTTGCTGCAAAGAACATGTACTACGCGCGATCGAACGTAGTTCGCAACGCGTGGCTACTGATCAGTTTGGCTGCCAATTTCGGGATGCTGTTTTACTTCAAGTACGGCCAGTTTCTGTTTGATAATTACGGTCAGCTGATCGGCTTATTGGGACTCGAACATCATCCCAGAGATCTCGGCATCACGTTGCCCGTCGGTATTTCGTTTTATACGTTTCAAACGCTTTCCTATTCGTTCGATGCGTATCGTAGGCGGTCAGAGCCTTGGCCGGATTTTCTAGATTACGCGCTGTACGTGACGTTTTTTCCTCAGCTGGTTGCCGGCCCGATTGTTCGTTCTTCCAGCTTCCTTCCACAGTGTATTGAGCCGAAACGCTTCGACGTTCAGAAGCTGTCGTGGGGACTCACGTTGGCCCTAATCGGCATCTTCGAAAAGGTGGTCATCGCGGACGGATTGCTAGCGCCGATCACCGAACGAGCGTTCGGTCAACCTGATAGTATGCGAGACATCGTTCCACCTGGCACCATCGAAGAGGCGTGGACCGGCGTGCTGTCTTTCTCCATGCAGATTTTTGGTGACTTTGCGGGATACTCGACGACTGCCATCGGCGTGGCGATGTGTTTAGGCTTCAACTTTCAGGATAATTTCCGATTCCCGTACGCAGCGATTGGGTTCTCTGACTTTTGGCAGCGGTGGCACGTCAGCTTGTCTTCATGGCTGCGTGATTACCTGTACATTCCGCTGGGCG
>JAGQPC010000175.1 GCA_020426925.1 Planctomycetales bacterium
CAACGACCTCAATGCACACCTCACGTGCTCAAGATGATTTTCCGCAGGCGTCCGCCGAAGACCTAGGACTGCGACTACCGGCCAATGTGCCGTCGCTACCGGGCAACGATCGTCACGTGATTGTTCCTGCTGAAATTGCTGGCGAGGAATTACGCGCAACAATCGCCGGCGACCACATTGTTGGTAAGGTCCACATCGAGGTCGGCGATCTGTTCGTAGTGCTTCTGCCAACCGGGAAGCTCGTCGTAGTACCAAAGTCCGAAACGCAGATCACCGATCGAGCCTTCGAACCGTTCACAAAAGAACAGTTCGTTCAGCTCTACAACACGTCGGCGTTTCGCAATTTTCGCACGAATGCAACGCGAAGATACGTCTCCATTTACAACTGCAGCAATGAATTTGCAGAAGGGACGAGCCGAATCGTCGAAACTCTTTACCGAGACTTAGTCAGGTGGTGCAAGAATCTTGAGCTTGAACCGCAGGCCCCGCTGTTTCCGATGGTCATATTGATTTTTTCGACCGAGGAAGGATTTCAAAAGTATCGCCGCATGCCGCCTGGAGTTGTAGCCTACTACAACTTGGTTACAAACCACGTCGTCATGTACGAGCAGCGCGAACTTGCGGAAGCAGCTCCACAGATCGCGTTTAAACAATCGGTATCAACGATCGCCCATGAAGGCGCGCACCAGGTCCTCCACAACATCGGTGTTCAAGATCGGCTCGCAAAATGGCCACTGTGGATTGGCGAAGGCCTAGCCGAGTACTGCGCACCGACCCAAGTCGATGATCGAATTCACTGGAAAGGAGTCGGTTACACGAATGATTTGCGACTATACGACCTAGCGCAGTTCTATCAGCAACTTGACGATCCAAATCTCACGCGAGGCCAGTTGCTGAGGCAAACGGTCGAAGCAAACTCGCTAAACTCGCTTGGATACGCTATGTCCTGGTCAACCGTCGACTTTCTTGCCAAGCGGCGTAAACAAGCGTTCACCGATTACTTAAAAGAGGTCAGCCAGTTGCAACCGCTGGCACCAACGTCACCAGGCACAATGTTTACGAAACACTTTGGCAGTGATTTCGTCAAGCTGGAGACCGAAATTGGCAAGCACGTTAGCCAGTTGCCGTACAAAGATCCCATCGAGCATCAGCCACACTACGTTGTATTTGCGCGACACGGAAGCCAGAAGAAGGTTAAAGTGTCACCGTCGGCCACCGCAATTCGACGTTTCTTGAACAATCGCAATGATTTAAACATTCGTGCCATCAAAATCTACGAAACGCGCACAGCCGCCAAACAAGCCGAAGCCCGGTGGTTGGGCGAATAGCAAATCTTGGTTCTAATGTTACGTGATTCTGTAGCTTGCTAGGGAACTCATTTGTTGGCGGTGCGATGAAGCCGCCTCCTCGTTTGACCGTTAGCCTCAGGCGTACGTGACTCCGAACTTCCAATAACGCTTACGCGTGCGGCTAACGTTCAAACGATCAAAGCGACTCTTGACGACGATTGGAACTAGTGAATGCCCAGACGGATTATTATCGATTCTCATTTGGACCTGGCGTGGAACGCCATAACATGGAAGCGAGATCTGCAACTTCCGCTCGCGGAAATGAACGAGATTGACGCTCAGTCGGAAGACAAACGCCTTGGGCGAGGCAACGCCACGATCACTTTGCCCGAACTGCGAAAGGGAGCGATCGGAGTTTGCCTAGGAACGATGATGGGACGAGTTCCCTACGGTGAACGCCAAGTCCACGGCGATCTTGATTTCCCGACGCATGAATGTGTTTACGCGTTCGCCAGCGGGCAGCTCGGTTATTACCATGCGCTCGCGGCAATCGGCGATGTTCGCTTGATCGAAACGGCAACGCAGCTGAATGATCACATCGACCTTTGGAGAAACGCGTCAGACGAAGAAGCTTCCATTTTGCCAATCGGAATCATCGTGGCCATGGAGGGCAGCGATGCGATCATGACGCCCGATCAAGTCGAACATTGGTTCGGCCGAGGCCTACGTTGTACGAGTCTCGTTCACTACGGACGAAGCAAATACGCCGTCGGGACCGGCGAAGATGGGCCGCTGACCGAAGACGGACGTGAGATCCTGAAGGAAATCGAACGCGTCGGCATGATTCTCGATGTGACGCATCTTTCGGACCCAAGTTTCTTCGAAGCGATGGAACTTTACCACGGGCCGGTTTTGGCGAGTCACCAGAATTGCCGGGCTCTCGTGCCAGGCCAACGTCAATTTAGCGACGAGCACCTGTCGATCATCATTGAGCGAAAAGGAGTCATCGGATTGGCGATGGACGCGTGGATGTTGTCGCCAGGATGGGTGCGAGGCGAGACCGACCGCAGCGTCGTTCACTTGTCCGCTGTCGTCGATCATGCTCGGCACATTTGCGACCTGGCGGGGAATTGTGATCACGTCGCGATCGGGAGTGATCTGGACGGCGGATTTGGAACGGAGCAAACTCCAACAGGGCTCGATTCCATCGCAGATCTGCAAACGCTCCCTGCCATGTTCGCAGCAAAGGGTTTTTCCGAAGACGACATCGACAAGATCTTCTTCGGCAACTGGCAACGTTTTTTCACGGAACACCTGCCTTCATAGAAGCCTTTGCTCAACGAAACATCAGCCATGGACATTGTCAACATCAACGACGCCGAACCTTTCATTACCGCAGATGGCTCAGAGATTCGCGAGCTGTTGGCTCATCGCAATTCGGGCATCCGCAACCAAAGTCTTGCGGAAGCTCGATTGCCGCCAGGTGGCGCGACGACAACGCATTACCATCCGAATACCGAAGAAATCTATTACATCTTGACCGGAAACGCCGAAATGCAAATCGGCGATGAGATTCAACAAGTGGGCCCCGGAGACGCGATTGCGATTCAGCCTGGAGCGATTCACCAAATCCGCAACACGGGCGATTTCGAGTTGAAGTTTCTTTGTTGCTGTGCACCTTGCTATGAACATGAGGACACCGTATTGTGTGAGGCCTCGGATGGATTGGCGTAGCACGTCAACAGAGCGCCGGTTACTGTAAAACGATGAGGCCCTGAAAGCGGAGTCGCAGGACTACAAGTGCTCAAGCAAATGATGCTCGCCAACCGATGAGCATTGCAAGGGTCAAGACACGCAATGTCGACGATGCTTGCTGAGTGCAGTGCATGCACTCGTCCAATTTGATCGAAATCGTTGTTTTTGATTGTCCGTTGTATGGATGGTCGCGATTCGGTCTTTCTCTAGCAGATCGCAAAGAGTTTCTCATGCTAGTAGTCAAACTGCCTGACGGTACGGAAAAAGAATTCAATCAGCCATCCACACCTGGCGACGTCGCCTCGTCAATCGGGCCGGGACTTGCAAAAGCTGCGATGGCAGCCGTGGTCGATGGGAATACGGTGGGGCTAGACTATGGCCTGCCATCTGAAGGCGCAGTGGATCTTCGTCTGCTGACAAAAAAAGACGCTGAATCTCTGTCTGTGCTGAGACACAGTTGCGCGCACATCATGGCCCGTGCTGTCATGCGATTGTTCGATGGGGTGCAACTGGCGTTTGGCCCAACGATTGACGGCGGATTCTACTACGACTTCGAACTCGAACACACGCTCACCGAAGAAGACTTTCCAGCAATCGAAGCAGAGATGGCAAAGATCATCAAAGAAGGCGAACCATTCGAGAGAATCGAACGCAGTCGCGACGAAGCTTTGCAAGTTTGCCGAGACATGGCGCAGGAGTTTAAAGTCGAGCACATCGAAAGTGGGCTCGCCGATCACGAAATGCTTTCGTTCTATCAACAGGGCGAATTCGTAGATCTGTGTCGAGGTCCTCACGTGCCGAACGCGAAAGCGGTTGGAGCCTTCAAGCTGCTGTCGGTCGCGGGCGCGTATTGGAAAGGCGATGCTTCTCGGCAACAGTTGCAACGCCTGTACGGCACGGCGTTTTTCGACAAGCAGTCGCTTGATGCCCACCTGGAACGGATCGAAGAAGCCAAGCGACGTGACCATCGCGTGCTAGGAAAACAGCTCGATTTATTCATGATCAGTCCGCTCGCAGGTTCCGGACTTGTGATGTGGCTACCAAAAGGCGCCACGATCCGGACGCTGCTGGAAGGGTTCATGCGCGACGAACTGTCGAAGCGTGGATACCAGCCGGTCTACACTCCAAGCATCGGCCGCACCGAACTGTACGAAACTTCCGGCCACTATCCGTACTACGCAGACAGCATGTTCGCGCCGATCACGATGGAACAAGACGAGCAGTACATCTTGAAACCGATGAACTGCCCGCATCACATCATGATCTACAAACACCGACCTCGAAGCTATCGAGAGCTGCCGGTCCGGCTCGCAGAATTCGGAACCGTGCATCGGTACGAAAAGTCTGGCGAGCTTTCTGGAATGACTCGCGTTCGCGGTTTCACTCAAGATGACGCCCATATCTTTTGCACTGCCGATCAAGTTGCGAGCGAGTTTCAAGGCTGCATCGAGATGACGCAGTTCGTGCTGAAATCGTTGGGACTGAACGATTACCGAGTTCGACTCGGCTTCCGTGATCCTGAAAGCACAAAGTATGTGGGCGACGAGCAACTATGGAATAACGCCCAAGGGTCGCTCGTCGAAGTCTGTCAGAATCTAGGAATCGAAGCCGAACCTGAGGAAGGCGAAGCGGCGTTCTACGGCCCAAAGGCAGATTTTGTCGTTACCGATTGCATTGGCCGAGAATGGCAGCTCGGTACGGTGCAGTTAGACTACAACTTGCCGAGTGACGAGCGGTTTGGCTTGGAATATGTCGGCGCGGACAATTCGTACCACAAGCCAGTAATGATCCATCGAGCACCGTTGGGCTCGTTAGAACGATTTATCGGTGTCCTCATCGAACACTTTGCCGGAGCGTTTCCGCTGTGGCTTGCGCCGGAGCAAGTACGCGTTCTGACCGTTAGCGAAAAATCAGAAGAATACGGCAGAAGCGTTCTGCAACAATTGATTGACGCTGGATTCCGAGCATCAGGCGATTTCCGCGCCGAAAAACTAGGAGCAAAAATCCGCGACGGCCAACTTGAGCTGACGCCTTACATGTTCATCGTCGGGCCGCGAGATGCGGAACAAGGAGTCGTTTCGGTTCGAGACCGCATTGATGGCGATCTCGGCGGAATGCCGATCGCACAGGCGATCGCAAAGCTCAGCGACGAAGTCAAACAGCGCGCTGTACGTAAGGTCTACAGCGGAAGCGCTGGACTCACTGATCGCGGATCCACGAACGAGTATTAGTCACCGTTCAACGAAGAATTTGTCGTAGTGGAAGTTGCTAAACTTCCCAGACGTTAACTTGCGTTCGGGGATCTTTAGCAAGATCCACTACGGCGTGTGATAAAGGACAAGCTCCTATTGAACATGTGCCAATCACGCCGTTGCCAGCACGGGTTTCTTTTTCTTGGGTCCCTTCCAGATCATTCCGTCGTAGGCGTAGTGCATGTACGACACGATCAAGTTCACAACGATCCACGATTGCAAGAAACGCTCTTTGAGCATGTAGGCACTAAACAGACAGCACGCCATAAACACGGTAATGCTGATCAACCATCGAGGCGTTAAGAACGAAAAAGGTTTGGTTTCGCTGAGCGTCTTGTTCTTCTTCACGTACCAGCTAACGATCGCCATGTATTCAAGCGAGTGGAATACGGTAGCACTTGCCGCGCAACCAATCTTGAGGCCAAAGTGGTCGATACGAATGCCGTAAATCATTGTTGCGTACAGAACACTAAGGCTGAGCAAATACAGAACTCGGCCTTTCGCTTCAGCACGGTAGTCCCAGACTTCGCGGACCAACAGTACAGCGGGCAGCAACATCACTGGCCAATCAAAGATCGACAATGCGGCCATCGTCGGTGCCAGCCATTCCAGCCAAGCTCGTCCTCCGTCGACATCCGGTAGCGTCGTGCCGGCAAGTCGCATCAGTGCGTAAATCACAAGCGTGCGCAATACAAGTTTGTCGAGCAGTCCCTTTGACTTACTTTCAGGACGAGCCATCCGATCATAGATGCGCGCGATACCACCGTGCTGTGCTCCGAAATGCCAGCCATTCCAGATCAAGTCGATCGCCAACAGCAACGTGATTGCACCGAGACTCAATTGCGTCAGCGCGACGCCCAAGATGATCAACGCAGCGACTGTCAAGAACGGCCGTGAGTTCTCTTTGAATCGCTTCCGGTCGCAAAACACCAAAGACAACGTGATCCACCGGTGAGGCATAATCAAAAAGTAGGCAATCACGAATCCAGTCGCTTTCGTTAGCGGCAACTCCGCGAATGCCACGATCTGCCACGTGAAAATCGGCCAACAGATATTTGCTACCAACAGTGCATCCAGAGTCGGATTGAAGATCCACCCGCTTGGCATCGTGGCAGAGTTCGAGGAGCCGGAAGTTGGAACTCGTTGTTGTTCAGACGAACTGGATGGAGAGAGTTGCTCACGAGCTTCGAGCGTTCCAGTGGACATGTTCAACGACCTTGTTGCTGGCGGGAAGGCTGAGGTAAAAAACGCGTTAAAAGCGTAGCTCGCTGCGTACGTTCAATCAAAATCGCAGTCACAAGCAGAATAATCGTCATACGTCTGCTGCGAATGAATTGTTACAATGGTTGGATCGCAGATCTCTTCGAACAATGCACGGCCAATCATGAACGCAGCCACGAAAACCACCGCACCACTAGAAAAAGCCGCACCAAAAAGCGGTTAGTGCCAAATGATTCTCGCTAGACTTGCATTCGACTCTTTTATCGTTGGTGAGACGATCGGCTCCGGAACTGTCGGCACGATTTTCCGAGCAGTCCACCGCGATTCGGGCGAAGTCTACGCAATCAAATTGCTGTCACCGGCTGTCAGCAACGACCAACTTGTCGTAAGTCGTTTCGAACGCGAAATGATGATTTTGGAAAAGCTGGATCATCCGAACGTCGTGGGATACTTTGGCGGCGGCCGACACGAAGGCCAGCTGTTCTACGCGATGGAATATGTCCCAGGCGGCACGCTTAAGGAACTTCTTGCCCGCGATGGGAGATTGTCCTGGCAAGAAGCGGCCGAGTGCGGACGGCAAATCGCGTCGGCTCTGCAGCACGCTCACAATCACGGCATCATCCACCGAGACCTGAAGCCTGCCAACATCA
>JAGQPC010000176.1 GCA_020426925.1 Planctomycetales bacterium
GCCCACGGCGGACAAGCCGTTGCAGGTTCTGGCCAACGGCGAGTCGATGCGTTCCCTACACGGCGTTACGTACACGCGGCTGTGGAATGCGGAGTTGCTCGACGTCGTCAATGAGTTTGCTTCCGACTTCACGCCACCACAGAAGGCCGGCGACGGAAACGGAACTGGACTCTACTGTGGCGAGCAAGACATGTTCGCTTTCATGATTGATCCGACCGGCTGGGCGGAGATCGACGGCGAAGCATTTGCGCCGGGCTTCTTTGTCTGGAATAGCGAGGTCGGACGTCGCTCTGTTGGTATTCAGACATTCTGGTTTCAACGCGTATGTCAGAATCACATCGTGTGGGACGCGACCGAGATTTCTGAGTTTATTCGCAAGCACACGTCCAACGTCCGCGACGGACTGGACGAGATTCGTCGGCATATCGAGCAACTAGTCGCTCGTCGTGATGAGCGTCGAGACTCGTTCGCAACGGTGATCAAGAAAGCGATGGCGAAGACACTCGGAGCCGATGCCGACGAAGTAAAGAAGGCGTTGTCGGCCGAGAAGATTCCTCGCCATTTGATCAAGGATGCGATGCATATTGCCCGTCAGCGTGGTGGATTCACCATCTTCTCGATTGTCGATGCTCTGACTCAGCTCAGCCAGAAGGTTCGCTACGCCGGCGATCGCGCATCACTCGACGCGCGAATCGGGCAGCTCCTCGCATTCGCTGCGTAGGAGCCAACGAGCATGAGCGCCAAGTACGAATGCGACGGCTGCGGCGAGTGCTGCCGTCAGAAACTTGTTGACGTTTACGAAGTGGACCTACTCCGCGAACCGCGAGTTGGCGAGCGTATGTCACCTCTTCGCGAACCGGGACTGGATGGCGAAATCGGTTACTTGGACTGTGGAGGCGGAGGCAGTTGCTTCTTCCTCGACGGTGAGAACCGATGCGGCATCTATCCCACACGTCCGGTCGTTTGTGTGCTCTTTCCAGCAGGCAGCGACCAATGTCAAGAAGTTCGGCGGGAAGCTGGACTTCCACTCTTGGAGCCGAAAGTCGACGAGTCTAACTCGAACGGTTGACGGCATTTCAATTCCTTTCCTTTGTTCTTAGGAGAACAAACTATGTCAACTGCTACGAAAGCACGTCCCGTCCATGAACTCCGCATGGGCCGCATCCGCGCTGCCATCTGGGCCAACGAAACCCAGAACGGCACACGTCACAACGTCACCGTCAGCCGCATCTACAAGGATGGCGACGATTGGAAGGACTCGTCTAGCTTCGGCCGAGACGACCTTCCGCTGGTGGCGAAGATCGCGGACCAAGCTCATTCCTGGATTTACGCGAACGGGAATCCGTCGAATGGAAATACGAATCCGTCGAACGGAAACGGAAGTGGAAACGGCAATTCGAGCGGTGGCGATCAACCATTCTGATCCGCCATGTCAGCCAGTCGTCCGAAACGAGGGTCCGCTCGTAGAGCAGGTCCGGGTGACGGTTTTCAAACAAGTTTGTTTGAGATCATCAGTCACCGAATATTCTCACGGCCAACCTCTGCACGCAGACCAACATTTGCATGGAGACGTTTGCGGTGCTTGAGGTTTTATCACGTTCTCTCTGGCCTGTTCGCATGGACTGGGTTTTCGTACATCAGGGAAATCCCGGCCCGTGCGATCGGCGGGGAATAGTGGGCCTACTGACATTTCTGACAGTGTGAGCCGTTCACCCACTGAAATCTAACGAACGGGATGAAACTTGTCGGCCGGCTGCGAGGCAACTTGTAGCCGTTGGAAGTGCAATGGTTATCAACCGCTTCGCCTCCGGTCGCTAGCATCGACTGGGGCGTTCGTCCCGAGGTGTCATCGATCGGCATGTTCTTTCCATCCCGGTACGAGTAACAAGCCCAACATCGGACTGAATGCGGCTGAGGTTTGCATAGAGACCGGTCGCATATCCGGATTCGTTTCATCACTCACGCCCCCAGTTCTTTGCACCACTTCCGAACGACCTTCACGGCTCCTTCAAGGTGTACGAGGTCGTTCTCTCGGAATCGCCAGTCCCGTTGGAATTTGCCTGGCTCTTTCGTGCTCATGCGTAGGCGATAGAAGTCTACATCCGTGATGCGAAAAGGGATTCTAAATCCCTTCACGACATAGTGGACGGTGCCCTTCCTTCCTTTGAGCAGCTGCTGAACTTGCGTTCCATCGAACTTCGGCCTGATGTCCATGACCATGCTCTAGCACGATTTCCTACCAGAAAGCAAGGTAATGTCAAAAGTCAACAATGAGTTATCCTTTCGATCTGTCTCGATCATTTCTGCAGCCAGTCAGTCTCGTTCGATTCGGATGCCCCCTGCTTGCCGCTCCTCATCGTGGGCTTGTAACTCGTTCGCGACCAGCCGCAAGGACTACTCGTCCGCAAGCTCCCTGCGTTCCTCCTTGCCCCTCGCCGCTCGCCGAGTATCGGTTGTGCCCATGAGAATCGGCAAACAAGACAGGAGGACCAAATGACAGAAACCAGAACGACACTAAAGCAAGCTGACCTTTCGCAATTCACAGGCGGCCTGGAACGATACCAAACTTGGTCGAACAAAAACGTAATCTACACAGAAGGTGTCGAATACCTCGCAAAAAACGGTGACGCGTTCTGGCTGATTGATTGCATCACGTCGTACTTTGGAACAGGCATAATGCGAAACGCGATGGAACAAGACGACAGATTGAATTGGCTGCAATTCTGGCGACTTGAAGTTCATGACGATCACTCAGCAACCGTCACCGCCAGAGCCGATACCGGAGTTGAACCGTTTGTGACTCAACAGATTGAGTTCAC
>JAGQPC010000177.1:0-15897 GCA_020426925.1 Planctomycetales bacterium
TCAGCCGCAATGATCTGGAACGAATCGCCGGGCGAAACGTCGCCAGTCACGCTCAGCAAGAACGTCGCTCCATCAACGTCGATCGACGTCGTAAAGACGTTCGAATCAGGATTGGCCAACGAGAACATATCGCTCGTTCCATCGGTCGCATTGATTTCGAATTCCCATCCGCCAGGAGACTCGGGAATCGTGCCGTTGATGTCAGCGCTTACCAGTGGACGCGTCGATGATCGCAAATGCGACTCTGGAACCAACAATGCAGCCGCTTCATCTTCAAAGATCGGATCTTCTGGGAATTCAGGAAACCCTTCGCCGGCACCTACACCTACGCCTGGTGTAAAGTCCCAGTAAAGCACACCGCTGTCGCCTCCGCCGCCTTCTGCAGCATTGACTTCGATGGCCAACCATTCGCCGCCGTCAGCGACAGTAATATCGGCTTCGCCAAGGCCCATCCCGCCATTGTTGCCAGTTCGGAAAACGTTGGTCCACGCGTTGTCATCAATAATTACTTCTTCAGCGCTGTCGCCTGCGACTCCGCTCTTGTCGATGTCAATCGCAAGGTAGGTGTAGTCATCAATGCCGTCCGCGAATCGATATGTCCCAGATTCTTCGATTAGGATTTCACCCGTCAATCGAACCGAGTAGTTATTTTCTAACGGCGGGTCAATTTCTGCTGGATATTTTTCCAGCTCACCGAACGGTGCATCGCTACCGGTCCACCACGTTCCGTTAGCGCCACGAAAGGCAGGAACAACGGGAGTGTTGTTATCAAACACGTCGTCGATACCAGCCTTGTTACCCGGATTTGCAACAGCAAACCACTCTTGGGCCAAACCGGGCCCTTCGTTTTCGGCGGGTCCAAAAACAATATTACTTCGCGAGCCGGGAACTGCCACCGAACCAATCGTGTCGCGACCGGCGACGGCATTTGGAAGAGCGACACATTTGCCTACTTCGCAGATTTCAATCGCGTTAACTGGGCCTCGGAACGCAGCAGCGTCCGTTGCCATAGCTTCGATACGCAGATCGCTGCCTGTGACGTTTGGAAACACGAGGTAGTTACCCTCTTCGCCACCAACGTACGCACCATCAAAAGGATTTACCGTAACGTTCGATTGTTCGAAGCTTCCGTTCGATCCGCTGACGGTGTAAGTTCCACCACGATTGAGAACGCCGTTTTGGACGTAAACGAACACGTCGTAACCAGCGGCCAAACCAGCTGGAATATCGTTGATTAGGATCTCGGTTACTGATGTGTCAGTCGTGTCCAGGTAGCCAAGCATCAAAGCTCGATCGTTGCCTTCTGGTGCGTCGTTTGTGTCTTCCCCGCGCCCATCGGTAGACCACGTGTTGTTTGAAGTCCATTCAACCGTGACACCCGAAGCGGTTTCCACACCACCGACGTCCAGGAAGATTTCTTCGTCGCCGAATCCTTCATTTCCGTACAGATTGTTCCAATTCTTCGTGCCAGCGGTTCCTGCCGCTCCTTCCACGACTGCCTCTTCAGCGCCATTCGGTTCGCCTGCGCCAAAGTTTAGCGCGATACTTGTCCCGCCATTCGCAGCAAACACGGCGTTTGCTCCACCAAGCAAAACCGCGATTGCCAAACCATTCATTCTCTTCATGTGTTGCTCCAACGCGATAAAAAAACTGAGCTGCGCCCGCGTCGACATTGTCAAAGCGGAACGCAGCTAAATAGGTTCGACGTAGCGACTAGGTTACTGGCCACTAACGCCTATTTTGAAAATCACTTTCGACGAGCGATGCGAGCCAAACCGCAAAGACCGAACAGAATCAGGACGATCGACGATGGTTCTGGAACCGTTTGCAGTCCGCCATCGCGAGGGCCGGTTTCGTATCCACCACCACCGAACGCAGCAACAAAGTCGCTACTGCTGAAGACACCGTCACCATTCCAGTCACCTTCGCTCCACGTGGCCGCTTCACCTTTTTCGTATTTCGCAGCACCGAATACGGCGACAAAGTCCGAGCTGTTGAACTGGCCATCGAAGTTGGCATCACCGATGAACGTGTTGGTCAAGTCTTCAACCCACATGCGTCGGTCTTCGTAGTTCACGCTGCCGTCACCGTTCAAGTCAAACGTCGCGTCGTTTCCGCCCATTGCGCCTGCAAGGAGGTCCAGGTCGCCAACATCACGCATCCCGTTTGCGTTGAAGTCACCGGCAACACCTGCGTTGGCGCGCGCGACGATTTCAATCCCGTTGATCGGAGCTCGTTCTGTGCCGCCATCGGGATACAACGCAATCGCTTGTAAATTGAACTCGGAATAGTTCAGATCCTCAAACAGGATGTAATTGACATCCTGCTCGTATACGCCTTCGAAGATTGCGTCCGGATCTTCAGCAATGTGCTCGATTACATGCTCCGCTTCGATATCGTCGAAGACGTCAATTTGTACGAAATCAAACGGATCAAGCGTTCCGCCGTTAATCGCGTATCCTCCGCCACGACCTGCGTCGATAACGCCACCTTGGATGTAAACGTAGACATCAAATCCGTTGCTTGTGAACTCTTCACCCAAACCTTCGATGTTGATGTTGACCGACGTACCTGGGTTATTGTCCAGGTACCCAAGCATTAGTGCTCGGTCAGGCGTTTCCTCTTCGGCGTCATTTGAATCTTCGTTACCGCGACCATCAGAGGACCAGGTGTTTGCAGAATTCCACTCCACCGTTGCGGCGGTCGCGACCGACTGGCCGTCTACGTCCGAAACAAGTTCCAGCTGATCGCCGTCACTGGATAGTGTTTCAAAGTTATTCCAGACTACCGTCTTCAATACGCCGGCCGCTCCTTCTACATAGGCAGATTCCGCTCCATCAACTCCCAGCTCATCCGCGCCGAAGTTGATCGCGATGCTTGGAGTACCGTTCGCAGCAAAGGCGACGCTTGCCGCACCAGCCACGATTACAATTGCCAGAGATCTCATTTTCTTCATTTCTTGCTCCCGCGTGACAAAAAAATTGAACCGCTCCCGCATCTGGATTATTGCGAGAAAATAGCTAGATCACCCCTACAACTCTGTCTAACCGCGCAACGTGTCCCTAGGCTAACGACGCGTTCCAATATGGTCAATGGATTTCAGATAGACGGTGCTTCAAATCGCAACAATAGAAGTCAGAGACCAATCCGGTTGAACATGCTGTTCAATCCTATTGCAGCCTGAAGTGCGTTTAGGTTTATTAACAGCAGCGCTGTCATGCGAGCTTTCGCCGATCGCAACAATGCGTGACGATGGGTATGACAGTTTATTAAATGAGTACTTACCTGAAGAAACAGTTATGGGCCAGGAAGCCAACTTTGACGGACTTCGAGTCGTCGCGTTTGAAAGCCGTCGAGCCGATGAGACAGCTCGACTGATTGAAAAATGTGGAGGCGAGGCGTTTGTTAGCCCTTCGATGCGAGAGGTTGCTGTCGAAGATAACTCGCGCGCTGTCGAGGCAGCGAACTTGTTGATTACGGGGCAACTGGACGTCGTTCTCATCATGACCGGTGTCGGATTTACGCATTGGCTGAATTCGGTTGAAAAGAGCGTCGATCGACAGCGGTTTCTGAATTCGTTGGCCGATTGCATTACGGTCGCTCGAGGCCCAAAGCCTGTCGCGGCGATGAAAGAGGTTGGCTTAACGCCGACTCACCGAGTGCCAGAACCAAACACTTGGCGAGACATGCTGCAAACGATTGACCAGCACTTGCAAATTGCTAATCAAAATGTCTGCTTGCAAGAGTATGGAAAAACGAATGCAAGTTTGGTGGCGGGACTAGAGGCGCGAGGAGCTCGTGTCTTCAATCTTTCCGTTTACAAATGGGACTACCCAGAGGACACTGCTCCGCTGGAAAAGAACATCGATCGGCTCGCCGACGGTAATGTCGATGTCGTGATGTTCACGTCGGCACAACAGCTCTATCATGTTTTGGAATTTGGCGAGAAAATCGGGCGACAGGCGGAGCTTGTCAACGGTTTGCGAAAGTCGATCATTGCCTCGATCGGCCCGACGACCAGCGAAGCACTTCGCGATGCGGGATTCCCAGTCGATTTTGAGCCATCTCATCCAAAGCTCGGTCACTTGGTCGCGGAAACCGCCGCGAACTCGCAACGACTTACAAAACGCAAGGAACAGGTTCGATCTATTTTGACCGCTACAAACGACAATATTATCGACCGGAATGCAGCGTGGTACGACAGCCCGTTTATGAGAGCTTGCCGATTGGAGCCTACCGACGTCACTCCGATTTGGATGATGCGTCAGGCCGGTCGCTACATGGCCGAGTACCGTGAAGTCCGCGCGAAGACCAGCTTTTTGGAACTCTGCAAGAATCCTCAGCTCTGTTCAGAAGTCATGGTGACGGCGGTCAATAAATTGGGTGTTGACGCGGCAATTATCTTCTCGGATTTGCTGCCGATCTTAGAGCCGATGGGACTTGACTTAGAGTACGCTCCTGGTGACGGACCTTTGATCCACAATCCTGTGCGTGAGTCGACCGATATCGATCGAGTCATGGAGTTGGAAAATGCAGACTCGTTGCATTTCGTGATCGAAACGGTCAGACAAACTCGATCCGACTTGCCGGACCACATTCCCTTGATCGGTTTCGCTGGATCACCGTTCACGCTCGCCAGCTACGTCATCGAAGGAGGAGCCAGCAGAAACTACTTACACACGAAGACGCTGATGTTTCGCGATGAAGGAGCATGGAAGGAGCTGATGGAGCGATTCGTCCGGTCGATCACCGTCTACGTGAACGCTCAGGTCGCGGCTGGTGCTCAATGCATTCAGCTGTTTGACTCGTGGGCGGGATGTTTGGGGCCCGATGAATACAAGCAATACGTGCTGCCGTACTTGCAAGAGATTATTGCCGGCATCGTGCCGGGTGTTCCGGTGATCAACTTTGCGACCGGCAATCCAGCGCTCCTTCCGTTGTTGGCTCAAGGTGGCAGCTCTGTCGTCGGAATTGATTGGCGAGTGCGATTAGATGACGCTTGGGCAACCGTCGGTCATAGCAAAGCAGTCCAAGGCAACCTCGATCCATGCACGTTGCTTGCGGGCGTCGATCAGATTCGCGAGCGAGCGCGAGACGTGCTACAACAAGCGGACGGTCGCCCCGGCCACATTTTCAATTTAGGCCACGGGATCTTGCAGCAAACTCCAGTTGAAAACGCAATTGCACTGGTGGACATCGTGCATGAACTCAGCCAACGATAAAAGTCCACGGCGAACAAAGACGACGCCGTTCGTTCGCAAGTTGATCAGAACCTCGCTGGTTCTTTGGGCGTCACCTGGAACGTGTCTTGGCCTGCTTATCGGTACCGTTGGTTTGATGACAGGCGGCGGGTACCAATTTCACACCGGAGTGTTGGAATTTCATGGCGGTGCGACAGCTCGATTTCTTACAACGATGCCTGTCAAAGCGGCAGCCATGACGTTCGGCCACGTAGTGCTCGGGCGAGACGTTCCATCGCTCGACTTTACTCGCGACCACGAACGAGTCCACGTTCGGCAGTACGAACGATGGGGTCCGTTCTTCATCCCGGCCTATCTGTTCTTTTCGGCGGCGCTCTGGGTGATAGGCAAAGACGCCTATCGCAGCAATCCATTTGAGGTAGAGGCCTACGAAAACTCGTAGGACCAGAGCACGCAGCGCGGCAAGTACTAGCCGGCGTTCGAATCGCGAAGACAAAGTACGCTGCTCCACGATTCGCCTGGGAATACGGCCTTCCGAATGATCCTAAAATCGTTCCAATCGATACGACGCGTGCTGGCTTGGGAGCGGACTTCATCATTTCAAAGTTGTTTTTTTTCGCAGTGAATTTCAGCCAAACGTATCGTTTCCTTGTACGACGTTTACAAAATGCTCTGCGAGATGAAACGCATGTCCAAACCGATAAAACGCAAGAACCTGTTTGTCGACCCAAAGGTCCAAAGCGCGCTCGCCATTCGATTGGCCGTTCACTGGTTCTTGTTCGCCGGAATTACTGCAGTGATCTCGGTCACGCTGCGATGGTTTTCGGATCCGTTTCAGCCGCTAAGCAATGTCTTTACCGCGTTCATCAACGAGCAATGGCCAGTGTTGTTTACGATGGCGTTGTTGCTGCCGATGTTTATTTACGATTCGCTAAAACTGAGCAACCGTTTCGCCGGACCGATCACTCGGTTCCGAAGGCACATTCGCGAAATCGCGGACGGTGGTGAGCTGCAACACCTTCAGTTTCGCAAAGGAGACTTTTGGCACGAGTTGGCCGGAGACTTCAACCGCATGCTAGCTCGCTTCCGAACGGAAGAAGACTCGGCTACAGCACCAAGCGACAATTCAGTGACAGAACATGAAGTCGCCCCCAACCGATAGGATTGGTCAAGGCTACATCTTGCGGGGCGGGGCTGGGCGTCACTTGGCGTGCTGCTGATCGTCTCAGTTTTGGGGCGAGACTTTTCTTGAACGCATCGCTCGCGTGATTCTTTTTTTCTTACACGCGGCCGCCGGCTAGCCAGCTCGACTGCGATCGGAATAATCATCCGCTGGCGGGTGGAACAGAATCTTCACATTGCATGTGAACCGCCAACAGCAGAGAAGCATCGCGTTGTCCCTTCACGGTTTGTCGTGTGGCACTGAGCGAAATCTCTGTTGATCAAACGGACCAGGTTTTAGGAGGAACACCGTGAGACTTTCATTGATTGCGTCTATTCTTTTAACGTTCGCATCGATTGTTTTTGCCGACAACGCACAGTCGGAGAAAAGTTCGGACGTTGCTGATCAAAAGCACATCTCACAAAAACACACCGTACAAAAGCCAGTTGTCGATGTAAGCCCAATTGAGAATCCAACGTTAGAAGTGCTCACGATTGAGCACAACATTATCGCGAAGACGAATGCCGAGCGCAAACGGAACGGGCTTGCGGCATTGACTTGTGATACTTCGTTGCTGAAATCCGCGCGTCGTCATTGCAACTGGATGGCGCGCAGTCGCTCAATGCAGCATACGAGTGCAGTCGTAGCAGAAAACATTGCGATGGGACAGTCTTCATCGACAGAGGTTGTTCGCGATTGGATGAACTCGCCAGGCCATCGAGCGAACATTCTAAACCGAGCTCACACCCGCATCGGCGTTGCCGCGTATCGCGCACGCAACGGCCAAGTTTACTGGTGCCAACAGTTCCTGCAGTAGGTCGAGCAGTCCTGCAGTAGGTTGAGCAGTTGGCAAGAAATCTTCACCCTCCCTGGGTCTCTGGGGAGGGGACGAATCGCAAGCCAAGCTTTCCATGCCGACGCCAACACCCGGGGATCGAACGAGAAACTCAAACGGTCGCAGGGTTTTGCTCGTAGGTGCGGCCGCCGCTACTCTTGCCATTGCTAGGTGCAGAGTTGGCGTTCAGTGCGACCTGATAGAGTCGCTGACCGCTTTCGGACGGATACTCACCAGTAATGCAACCCTGACAAAGTTCATTCGCTTCGACGCCGATCGCTCGAGCGATGGATGTGACAGGAAGATAGCGAAGCGTATCCGCTCCCAATTCCTTTGCCATGCGAGCTTGCGCTTCATCTGTTAGTTGAAGATCGGGCATGAATTCCGGCGCGAATAGTTCACTGACAGTCGACATGTCGATGCCATAAAAACATGGTGCGACAATCGGAGGACAGGCAACTCGAACGTGAATTTCTTTGGCAGCGCCTTCTTCGCGAATTCGATCAAGCAGGACTCGCATCGTGGTCGACCGCACAATGGAATCTTCCACAAGTATGACTCGTTTGTTTTGCAGTACGTGCCGAAGTGGAGTGTATTTAATTTTTGCGGCACGTTCCCGGCTGCCGCTACCTTCGATAAACGTCCGACCTGTGTAGCGGTTGCGAATCAATCCTTCGCGACACGGCACACGCAATGCGTACGCCATCGCGTCAGCAGCCGCTTTACTGGTATCAGGAACAGGAACGACAATCGTATCTTCATTGTCGACCGGTACTTCGCCCCGTTCGCGTTCAATTCGAGCGAGCTCTTCACCGAGCGCCGTCCGAGCCATATATACGCTCCGCTCATCAAGCGTGCTGGCGACGTTCGCGAAATAGATCCATTCAAAAAAACAATGAGCAGTCCGCGAGCTTTCCGCGAACCGTTCAATCCTGGGCGCAATGGAGTCTCTGTCGATGTAGACAGCGGTCCCGGGCGATAGCGATTTGATGTCGTCGCGATTGAAGCCAAGATTCAACAACGCCACGCTCTCGCTGGCGGCGGCGAACAGCGAACCGTCAAACGCATAGCACATCGGCTTCACGCCCAGCGGGTCTCGAGCGACGATCATTTCTCCGCGAGCATTCAAAAACGCCAGGCTGTAGGCTCCGTCGAATCTCGCGGCAACGTTTTTCATCACCGCGACTAGGTCCGACTTGCCGTCACCGCCAAGTTCACGACTCAGTTCGTGCATGATGATTTCTGTGTCAGTTTCACGAGCCAAGTGGTGATTCCCACTGTGGAGTAACTCGTCGCGAAGCTGAGTGTAATTGGCCAGCTGGCCGTTGAATGCAAAGCTGAACCATTTGTCTTTTTGCAAATGATGGCGTTCAAACGGCTGCGCGTAGCTACGGTCGTCTCGACCGCATGTTGCGTATCGCACGTGCCCGATCGCTGCGTGTCCGCGGTATTCAGACATCAGGCTTTCGCGCTTGCCCTTGTGAGCGAGCCGAAAAACTTCCGTAACCGTGCCGATGTCTTTGTGCGTATCGAGCAACTGAGATCGCCCCAGGCAGAAGCTTGTGATCCCCGCCGACAGTTGACCTCGATTTTGAATATCCAACAGCATCCGGGGAATCAATCGATTGGCGTGGTCGATTCCCTGAGGTGGACAGAGCTTGCTTAGTTCGGCATTGGGCAGTTGGTAAACGGCCGCTACGCCACACTCGTGGTGAATTTCGCTCATCGATCTCGACGTTTCGTCCCGAAGAAGCCGCGGCTTCGCATGAAAAGCCTCATTGAGGCGGGGCGTTTCCGACGAAGAACCTCGAATCTACGCCGCCACCGTTGTATCCGTCCGAGCGCCTGATTCTATGTGCTGCCGAGAATATTCACAACCAACTCACCACCTGCACACGCCACTTAACCCGTTGTGATTGGCGTGAATTGAGAGTATCGTCTTCGGCTTATCCCAAAGTAGTGCAATGGTCGATTCTGAACGCCTTAAAATCGTTACTTCCGCCAGCCTTGTTGTCGTCAAGGTGGGGACTCGCGTACTTTCTCGTGAGGACGGCACGCTCAATCTGGACCAAGTAAAACACCTCGCAGATCAGATTACCTCGTTGCGAGATATGGGCAAAAAAGTCGTGCTGGTCAGCAGCGGCGCGGTTGGCGCCGGTGTCAGCGAACTAAAGCTGCCTGCGCGTCCTACCGATTTGTCGACCCTTCAGGCCGTGGCGGCGATCGGTCAAACGAAATTGATCGAAGCGTACGACCGTTTTTTCAAAGTAACCGGCACGCCCGCCGCACAAATCCTACTCACTGCCGACGATTTGGATGACCGACCGCGGTATTTGAATGTGCGGAACACGCTGCATGCTGTACTCAATATGAAAGCGATCCCGATCGTCAATGAAAACGATTCGGTTACTGTAGAGGAGTTGCAAGCAACGTTCGGCGACAATGATCGCCTTGCCGCGTTGGTCACGAACTTGTTGCGAGCTCCCGTGATGGTGATCCTTTCGGATGTCGACGGGCTCTACGACCGTGACCCTCGACATCCCGATTCGAAACTCATTCCCGTTGTGAATCGCATCGACAAAGACATCATGGCTCTAGCATCAAGCCACAACAGCAAGATCAGCAAAGGCGGAATGCTCAGTAAGTTGAAGGCGGCAAAGATGGCGACGAGCGCTGGCGAAAACGTAATCATTGCTAACGGCCACCAATCGGATGTGCTCAGTCGAATTTTTCAAGGCGAACCAGTAGGGACTTTCTTTGCCGCAGCCGAACGATCAATCTCGCCATTCAAACGATGGCTCGGCTTTTCCGCACAAACTCGAGGCCGATTGTTTCTCGACGACGGAGCGGTAGACGCGGTCGCAAAGCGCGGGCGCAGTTTGCTGCCGATCGGAATCACACACTTTCACGGTCAATTCGGCAAAGGCGACGTTATCACAATTTGCAACAGCGATGGCAACGAGATTGCTCGTGGCCTGACGAATTATTCTTCCACGGAATTGGCGCTGATCCGCGGCCTCAAGAGTGTCGACATTGCAGAGAAACTTGGGTACTGCCCGTATGATGAAGTGATCCATCGTGACAACTTACTCGTGATTGATGGCTAGTTTCTACGGAACGCTTCCACCACCACGCTGTTGTCTTCCTCGCCGCGGCCAGCTTCGACCAAACTTTGCAACAACTGTTCGTGGAGCGTGGAAAGAGGCACGATCGCATCGTTCTGTTTTGCTGAATCGAGGATGAGCCGCACGTCTTTCAGATGCTGCCGCAATCTCGCTTGCGGAGCGAAGTCGCGCTCTGCCATCTTTTCGCCTTTGATGTCCATCGCATCCGAGTGCGCCGGTGTGTTGATCAAAACATCTAAGATTTGGTGAGAGTCAAACCCAAACGATTCCCCAAACGCCAGCGCTTCGCCCAAAACTGCTCGGTTCAATCCGATCGCCAAATTGACGACCAGTTTCATTTTCGCGCCGCTGCCGTTGCCGCCGAGATGAAAAATCTTCGAGCCAATAGCGTCGAAGATAACTTTATTCGCTTTGAACGCTTCGCTCGATCCGCCAACCAGCACTGTTGCTGCGTGTTCTCGCATCATCGCGCTCGACCCGGCGACCATCGCGTCCAAGTATTCACCTCCGGCCGCTCGGACTTTTTCCGCGATCGCGATCGTGTCTTCGGGCGATCCTGTCGTGGTGTCAATCAGCGTTCGACCGGACAGAACAGAACGAAGCTCGTCCACCACCGACCGTACGACGGTCGAATCGGGCAAGCTCAACACGACCCGAGAACACTGCGACGCAACGTCGTATCCGGTTGAACAGATTGCGCCACCGTTCGCCGCGAACGCCGACAAATTTGCGACCGGGTCAAAACCGAAAACAGTGTAGGCCGAATCCAAAAGTCGCTCGCCAATCGCCGAACCCAAAAGACCGATCCCAATCAATCCGACCGAGTCGTTTGCATTCGATGATCCAAACGGGAATCCGACTTTTGCACTCATGTGACGACCTGCTTTCGCGTATCGCTGAACTATCCCGATTTTGCGAACCACCAAAACAAAACAACGAGCACGACACCAGCGAGTGTTCCCGCTGAAAATCCCCAAACCGATGTCGCGGACGGAGCTGGCACCTCAATCCCGCAGCAGTTGATGAGCATTTTTCGATCGGGGACGGTAACACCCGGCGGCAACGTGCACGGTTCTTCGATGACTTCGCCGGGCTGAACTGGAGTTCGAATCAGTTCATGGAAACGATCAAGCTTCTGCTTATCGACGGGGCAAGTTAAGAAGCTGACGACGATTCCGGCAATGGTCGCACACGCCATGTAGAACAGGATTTTCCAAGGTTCATGAATACTTTGCTTGCCACCTTCTTCCCAAATAAATCCCAACGGTCGAGCTCCTGGCAAACCAGCTGCAAAGCTGACAAACCGTGGGAGAGTTGACAGCCACCATGTGGCAAAACCAGTGACCGTCGTTGCCCAGGCACCGGCGACAGTCATCCGCCGCCAAAACAGACACATCCAAAACGCGATGCCAGACATCGGCGAAATCTTGAACCAGATTTCGAGTGCCTCAACAACATTAGGCACAAAGATAGCAAAGCAAACTCCGCCCGCGACAACAGCCACGGATGTGACGCGGCTGACCATCAGGTAGTGACCTATCGATTTGTTTGGAAAGAGTGGCTTGTAGATGTTTTCAGAAAACAAACCTGCTGACGAAATCATGAACGAATCGCATGAACTCATCACCGCCGCCAACAGCGACGCGAGGAAAATCCCCAACAGCCCAGGCGAGATCCGCGGAAGAAACGTGTTCGCCATGTCTCCGTAGATCTTGTCGGCAAACTCTTTGTTGCGAATTTGGTCCAGTTCGAGCCCTTGGTTCAAATACCACGCGACAGCAGCGATCCCAGTCAGACACCACGCGACGGTACACAGCCGCTTGACTAAATTGCCGACCATGAAACCAATGCGGCCTTCTTTTTCCGTTTTGCCAGCTCCGCAAACTCCCATGACATGAGGCTGAGCGACAATTCCCACCAACCCCTGGATTCCCAACATGATCACGAAAAACGTGGAGATTTTTTTGGGGGTCGCCAACGAGAGTAAATTCGGGTCGGTGATGGTCTCACGTATACCTGCCATTCCACCTACGGCCGAAAACACGAACGGCAACAAGATGAACGAAAAGACAATCGTCAAAATCCCTTGAACGAAATCGGTGACAATCGCCGCGCTCAGGCCTCCCGCGATTCCGTAAATCAAAAACAGAATCGTGATGGCAGCAATCGCCATCGTGCTGTCTAGTAGTCCTCCCGTTCCTGAGTCCACGACGGCAGCGGCACCTTTCAGGATCGCTCCAATCTTCACTGACATGCTGACGATGCCGACAATCGAAAACAGCACGGCGACGCTCATGTCGAACCGCAACGTCAGCACGTCCGCCGTCGTGACGGCACGGAACCGTCGCATAATCGGAGCGACCAACCAATAGAAAGGAGTCGGGATCAGCCACAACCACTGATACCAAATTCCCGATATTCCATTTTGAGCGGTCCCCGATGCGACCGTCACGGCTTGATCGCTCGCCGTGCCCGTTCCGAACGAGTGCATGATCATCGTCATGGAACCGAATCGACGAGGCATAAAATAGTCGCCCATCGTTTTGACTCGCCGCGACATCCAGACGCCCAACACAGTGATGCCAAGCAAGTAAAGAATCAGAACCGTGAGGTCGATCCAGTGAATTCCCATGAGGTCTTAAGTCCCGTTTGTTGTCGGTGGATTACAAAAACGTGGGATAAGCATCTTGCTTGCCGAAGCAGACGCAGGACGTCGAGTTCTTATTTGGAATACAACAAGCTGGAAGCTTACGCCGCAATCATGCAATGGCCCCTTTGGGAATTGCCCAGTGGCCGCCTTTGCGGTAGTCGCGACCGAGCATCGCGTTTGCCTGATCGTCGTTGACGATGGTTTGAGTTTTTGGATCGAGCTCGATCGTTCGTCCTAATCGTGTCGCGAGATTGCCGAGATTGCACAGAGCAGCAGAACGAAATCCGATTTCGATTTCGGCGTTCGGACTTCGACCTGTTCGAATACTATCCACGAAATTCGCGTAGTGATTATCTTCGACTCCTGCTGGAGTCTTCGGCTTTAGATCTCGAACGCGTTTGTTGGAATCATCGAACACTTCTAGTTTGCCGCGTTTGCTGAGCATCATTTTTCCTTGCGTGCCGTAGAACTCTGCTCCGCTATCGGCGTTGTACGGATAGTTGCGAGACCACAAACGCATTTCAAACATCAGTTGCTTTTTTCGCTCGTTCCTCCCGTCGCCGTATTCGAACACGACCGTTTGCGTGTCAGGAAACTGCTGGTCGTCATCAAAGTAATACTTGCCGCCCAAGCCCATGATCTTGTTGGGCAACGTTTCAACACCAAGCCCCCAGCGAGCGTAATCCAGATCATGCACTCCATCGTTCCCCAGATCGCCCGTGCCGAACGCGTACCACCAATGCCAGTTGTAGTGATGCCGATTCGACTGAAACGGAACCATCGGAGCGGGGCCAATCCACATGTCGTAATCAAAACCTTCAGGCGGGTCGGACGCCGACGCTTTGCCGATGTCTCGGCGGCGCTGCACATTCCAAGCCTTCGCCATCAGCACTTCACCGATGACACCTTCCTTGAGCATCTGAATCGCGTCCGCAGTGAATCTCTTGCTGCGTTGCTGAGTCCCATGTTGCACGACCCGTTTGTTGCGACGAGCCGCTTCGACAAGCAACTGACCTTCGCGAAAGTTGTGGCAGCACGGTTTTTCAACGTAGACGTGTTTGTCCGCATCACACGCAAGAATCGCCGCCGGCGCGTGCCAGTGATCTGGCGTCGCGATCGAAACGGCATCGATCGTTTTGTCGTCTAAGATTCGCCTCAGGTCGTCGACCGGCGTCGCTCCGGAGCGCTTTGCCGCTGTGTTTCGGCGATCGGTATCGACATCGCAAACATATACAAGTTCGACGCCATCCAACTTCGAAAATCGTTCAACGTGGCCGCTACCTTGTGACCCCGTGCCGATCACGGCCACTCGCAAACTGTCGTCTGCGGCTAATGCCGGTGTCGAAGAAAAGGCCATGGCGGTCGCAGAGGCGGCTGACGTACCGAGAAAATTCCGGCGGTCCAATGCATGATTTTTGGAGTCGTTGCGGAGTGGCATATTTGTCTCCTGATATCGAGCCAGTTTCTGGTTCAGTCGTTCCGCAGATTCTAACGGACCCCGATGCCGCGTGCACGTGCAGAGCCAAATATGGAAACGACAACTCGTGTGCGCTTTGCGAGAATGGCTCGTTACGTACAATCCTGGATACCGTCCAATCGCCATGCCTGAGGCAAATCGAAATGTTTCAACCGCTGCTCGTCATCAATATCGCAGGACTCGGCCACGACGCGATCGGCGCTGCGACGCCGAAACTAGCGGCGCTTACGAATCAAGGCCGACTTGTCGCCGTCGAGCCATCGGTTCCCGCGTTGACGAGCACTTCGCAGGCGACAATTTTCACTGGCACGCTGCCAGCACAGCACGGCGCGGTGGCGAACGGCTGGTACTTTCGAGATCTCGCGCTGATTCTCAATTGGCAACGTTCCGCAAATCTCGTCCACGGTGAAACGCTTTGGGAAGCAGCGAAGGCGGCCGATCCGAAAACTAAGTCCGCGAATCTGTTTTGGCGATACGCGACACATTCAACGTGCGATTTCAAAATCACGGAGCGGCCAACGTATTGGGCAGATGGCAGAAAAGGTCCTGATGTTTACGCCGAACCGCCGACTATTCGCAGCGAGCTATTTGAAAAGTTCGGTCCGTTTCCGTTATTCCGATTTTGGGGGCCGGTGGCCGACATCACATCAACACGCTGGATCGCCGACGCTACGATTCACGTTTTGCAAAAGCAAGAGTTTCAGCTCGTGCTAACGTATCTGCCTCATCTGGATTACGACCACCAACGATTCGGGCCGGACTCGCCAGAAGGAACAGCCGCACTGCAAGCCGTCGACGCCGAAGCAGGTCGTATAATTGACATCGCGAGTGAAGAAGGTATGCGAGTCGCCGTTGTGTCAGATTACGGTTTTGAGCACGTGTCTCGTCCGGTGTTCGTCAATCGGGCGTTGCGAGAAGCCGGTTACATCAGCGTGCAGGATGCGGCGAACGGTGAGCTTCTCGAACCCGGTGCATCGCGTGCGTTTGCCGTTTGTGATCAACAAGTCGCGCACGTCTACGTCAACGACAAATCCGCCTATGCACAAATTGAGAAGATGCTGGCATCGGTCGATGGCGTCGATCGAGTGTTCAACCGCGAACGCATGAAAGAAATGGGCCTCGACCACAATCGTTCCGGAGAGTTCCTTTTGGTTGCTGGCCAAGACTGCTGGTTCGCTTATCCGTACTGGCTGGACGAATCGAAAGCTCCCGATTTTGCTCGGTGCGTGGCGATACACGACAAACCGGGATTCGACCCGACCGAATTGTTTATGCGACCTGGGCTAAGCGGCACACTGCACTTGGCAAAAAGATTCGCACAAAAAACGATCGGGCAACGTGCTCCGTTTGATGTGATCAGCGGAGATCCGTCAGTCGTGGGAGGATCGCACGGCCGCATCCCGATCGATAATCAAACTCGTCCAGTCCTGTTGACGAACTGGGATCG
>JAGQPC010000177.1:15945-16111 GCA_020426925.1 Planctomycetales bacterium
AGAATGTGTTGATGGCGCAGTGACCGACCAGCGTCCGAATTCGCTTTGGCAAGCGTGCCAACTTGACACACGCCCTTCTTGGCGGATGGCAATCGTTTTTCTACAATTTCGCACTCCGCTGGTTTTGGCAGCCGCCGGGGCCACCCATCCCCCTCGACTGAAGGAA
>JAGQPC010000178.1 GCA_020426925.1 Planctomycetales bacterium
GTCTGTTGCGCCTCCCGCGGTCCACGCCCAATTGTAGTTTCCGTCACCGGTAAGTGACCAAACGTAAGCGTCTGTCGCCCCAGAACTGCCCACGAGTTCTTCGAAGTTGAGCAACGGGTCAAAATCGGCTGTGCCGCCAAACGCTCCTCCGAGCACGACGTCGCCTTGGCCGTGAAGTGCGAACGCATACACGCGAGTTGGAATCGCAGACCGAGACGCCAACTCCTTCGTCCACACGAACCTACCATCGGTGTCATACTTTGCAACAAACACATTCGTTTTCCCACCCGAACTCAGCCTGTCACGTCTGTCAGGGTATTCTCGAACAAAATCGAAATCGACATCGCCATTGAATTCTCCAGCAACGAAGATGTCTCCAAATTGGTTTGTCGCAACAAACTTACCAACGACGGCTCCGTTCGCAGCGATCGCCTTTTCCCAGATTTGATCACCGTTAGCATCTACTTTCTGAAGGATGGTTTCGATATCCGATCCTCCACCGTCCAAGAATCCGCGAGTTCCCACAACGACAATCGAATTGCCTGGGGAGTTTGCGATTGACTCAACCGTTTCATCACTTCGTGAAGCAATATACGCGTTATTTGCCCACTCGTTTGGGATCGCGGCAACATACTCGTCAGCTCCAATGTCACGTTGTCCGCCTCTCGATTGTTGGTCGATGTCTACGTTCAGCGTATTGGCCGTTGGAGTACTTCGGCCGATCGCTGGGGAATCGAATCGCAAGTGATAATCTCCGTTGCCAATCACCGCTGGATCTTCCAACACATTTCCGTGCCGGTCGGTCGAAACACCGCTCACAGGATCGCCCGCACGTATTCCGAAGTCGCGTGGAAAACCGACCCAATTCTCTCCGGCATTGCCCATGACAAGATTGTTCGTGGAATTGATAACCGTATCTTGTCTCGACACAATTCCCTGCGCGTTATCCGTGACCAAGTTGTTGATGATGACTGCCGTCCCGTCGTACGAGATTCCCACGCCCTGATTGCCGCCAATGGTGTTGCTTTCAAGCAATACGTTTGAAGTTGAACCTGCCTCCTCGTTGAAGCTTATTCCGTCTCCAACATTATTTACGATGTAGTTTCCTACTAAGGACGGCGTCATCAGTCCATTAGCATTCGCACCGTCATATGACGTCGCCAGAATGCCGTCCGCGCCATTATTAGCAATCACGTTGCTAGTTAGAGTTGCATTGACATGTCCTGGGCCGGCAGTAAGCACACAAATCCTGCCCGACACGCCGGCGGCAGTAAGTCTAATACCTGACTGTGCGTTTCCGTAAATAAGATTGTCCGCCACTGTGCTGGCGTTCTTGCTTCCTCTGCAAGTACCTGGTCCAGCTGTCGCGGCAAGCAGTATTCCGTTCTGATTGCTCGTGATTCGGTTCGAAGAAATGACTACGTCAGCTGCGCTGATTGAATCACGTCCGGTGGTAGACACCGAAATTCCATAAGCCGAGTTTTCGCGGGCAACAGAGTTCACAATCGTGGCCGCTGGCAGATTTCCGATTGGCGAAACCGAAACTCCAGTTCTTGCATATTCCACCACAGCATTATCAATGACTGTCCGTGGCATATTGTTTGCCGAAACGGAGATGCCATCCCAATCACCGGGGCTTGGGTTTTGCTGCTGTGATGTGAATACGATGTCTTTTTCGCTGCCGTTGGCCAGCAAAGTTCCCGCGACACTCAATCCTGTGTTGGCCGCAAATCGCAGTTCCGCTCCCGATTGTATTTCAAGAGTGTCGCCTGCGTTGACGTTTACCGATGACACGACGTCATACGAGTGAGGCGTTAGGACGCCCTGAAGTTGTCCGCCTATCGTCAGTCGTTCTGGAGTGTCATCGTCAAGCACTGTCAGGCACAGGTCTAGGCGATTAACGCCATCGCCGCGCGCGGCTAGGATGCCAGTGGTCGTGCCATCGAGATTTCCGTCGTTCGTCGCAGTAATCGTGAACTGCGTCGTCTTCTCGTCGCGATCGAATATCACGGTATCGGGGATTACAAGCTCGCGAGAATCAACGTGGGATAGCGAAAGCTCAAGGCGATCGCTGCCGCTGGCTCGATCCAGCGTAACAGTCGTTGACTCACCTTCGACTAAAGTCGTCTTTTCGAAAACGGCATCGAACCGAACACTTCCGTCTGTAATCTCAACATCGTCGATGGCAAACTTGTTCGTTGCAGGACCATCGTTTACTTGACGCAATCGCAAGAAAAGCTCTTCGCCGTTGATTCCTACGTCTTCCATAGTGCGTTTCAAGTTGTAGGCGTAGAACCCAAATTCGTCTAGAACGCCGCTGATAGTGTCGATTTCCGTCCAGTCATTGCCAAGTTCGCTGATCTCGATTACCAACTGGCTTCCATCAGTAGACCCAATTGGTTTTGCCAAAAAGGACATATCCAAAGGCTTGTCAAATCGCCTTGGCGGAAGATTGAGCCGCAAAGTAGCCGATGCTGCACTGGACGCAGGCGCGTCGATGATCATTTGTTGCAAAGAAACGGAAGCTTGCGCTGGATCCGAAGCCGTCCATTGCGTTTCGGGCAAGCCAGAGATTTGGTCGAAGGTTTCCAAGTACGGAATTCGCCTAACGCTGCAAGTCAACAAACGCCGGTTTTCGAGTCGCTCTACCGTAGGTCGCAACGTGCGATTGCGTTTACCATAACCGTAGCGAATCATAACGAGCTCCCTATTCATGTGGGCATACAAGTCAGCGGTGATTGACGCGGGTACTCCGCTGCAACGACCGCGAACGTGGACGTGTTCAGTTGGCGTCTCGCAGGCTTGACACACCCACGTAGACACCGACAAACACTCCATACCCTGCCAAACGTAAATCGAGCGGTTCTGACACGAAAAAAATCTTTAAACCTTGCGGTTTGTTTGCTCCGGATTGTCTGATCGCAGCCGAAAACGGCCTTGTTCCTGCGACTCATGGAAAACGTGAGCTCTGCGCGTGGCTCATCGTGCTCACTGCTCGCTTCGCTTTCGGTTACCGGAAAACTACAATTAAGCTCAGAAAAGTCGTTCGATCGTGTCTGAATCTGACTGCTGATCGACTTCGCACCAATGCTCACGCCAGTTGGGGAGCTTCCCATGACGCACATTCGTCGCTTTGAACTGATCGCTTTGCTCGCTGTCGTTTTGTTCTCGGCTCAAGCCACTTTTGTTCTCGCACAGGAATCGGCACCGGACGCTAAATCTGACGCCGCGGAGAAGTCCTCAGATAACGATTCTGAACAAGACGTTTCGGCAAAGAAAACTGACGAAGACCAAGAAGCGGAGCCTAAAGCCGATCAGTCCAAGGCGAAAGACGATGTGCCGAAAGACGAATCCAAAAGGCAAGGAGACGAAAAACCGAAGGACAACGACAAGTCCACTGACAAGACTGCCGGTGAGAAGAACAAACAGAGCGCAAAGCCTAACAAAACATCAAAGAATGAAGACGAAAAAGAAAAGGCAAAACCCAAAACCCAAGTCCGTCTGATTGCTTTATCTGGAAACTATGTCGATAAGATTCAATCCGGTGGCGTCGACCCGATGTCTTTATTCATGGGCAACAGGCCGATGAAGCAAAAGTCGTTTTTCCGCCTGTGTGATTATCTTCAAGAGCTCGCGGATGACGAAGATGTTAATTACGTCGTCTTTGATCTCTCGGATGCAGCGCTTTCGATGAACTCTGCTCAGCTTGATGAATTCACTCGACGCATGGACAAGTTGAATGCGTCGGGAAAGAAAACGATTGCATGGTTGGAAAACGCAGACAACACGCATCTGGCAGTCGCGGCCTGCTGCAAGAAGGTGCTGATGGCAGATTTCGGTGGGCTCGACATGTCTTCGTCTGCGATTGAAACGATGTACTATCGAGACGCAATGGACCTCATCGGCGTCAAGGCATCGGTCATTCGGGCTGGCAACTTCAAGGGCGCCGTTGAACCGTACACGAATAGTGAAATGAGTTCTCACCTTCGCAAGCACTACGCCGATATGGTCACGACCCAAAACGATGCCAAGGTTGATCGCATTGTCCGAGGCAGAGGACTGACGTCGTCAAAAGTGCGAGACCTTCAAAAGCAACGGTTTCTCACGCCTAGCGAAACGCTCGCGGCAGGACTGGTCGACAAACTGGCTCCGTATGGCTCTATGAAGTCGACTGTTGATGAAATGGTCGGAGAGGAAACCGAATGGTCGCTGCCAAAACAGAAACGCATACGACAAATGTCGTTTTTCGAAATGATGAGCACTATGATGTCGGGGCCGCGAACGTCGAGTTCACGAGTCCGAGACAACACAATTGCTGTATTGCATCTATCGGGTGCAATTGTGGATGGCAAGCGAGGATCCACTGGCGTCGTTTCCGGGCCTACCGTTTCGGCGATTGAATCACTTGCCCAAGACGACAAAATAAAAGGGATCGTCGTCCGAATCAACTCGCCAGGCGGAAGTGCTACCGCAAGCGAATCTGTCCGACAGGCTCTGAAGAAGCTGGCCGCTGAGAAACCAACCGCTGTTTCCATGGGGCGAGTCGCCGCGTCCGGAGGCTACTGGATTTCGTGCATTGGCGTCCCAATTTACGCAGAAAAAGCGACAGTGACCGGGTCCATCGGCGTCTTCTCCATGAAGCTAAGTTATGGCACTCTGCTAAAACGCATTGGTGTCAAAGTTGAAACGATCGCTCTCGATGATTCGGCGGAGGCGTTTTCGGCTCATCGCGAATGGACGTCGGACGATACTGCGACGTTGCAGAAAACGATCGATGAGGTCTACACAAAGTTTTTGAAATTGGTCAGTGATTCGCGCGATATCCCATTGGATAAACTTGAGCCACTAGCCGGAGGTCGTGTCTGGTCGGGAACGCAGGCGAAACAAATTGGCTTGGTCGATCAAATTGGTGGCCTCGACGATTGCCTTGCTGTGATTGCGAAAAAAGCTTCACTCGACAGCGACTACAAAGTGATTCACCGATCGGCACAGTCTGCGGGAATTAGCCTTCTGGAACTGTTGGGTGAATCAGACGAAGACGAGATCTTCTCGAACGTGTCTCGTACTGCAATTCGTTCGCTGGCAAGACGTGGGCTATCGCTAAATACAACGAAGCTTCTTGTCGATGACGCGTTGAATCGGACAAACGGTCGTCCCACCGTCTGGCTGCTGCATCCTGCTGAGATTACGATTCGATAACCTGTGGTTCGCAGTCTCAACGCACATTCGAAAGGAATGAAATCGTGCACGATCCGTTGTTTTCGGTTTCCGGTCAGGTCGTACTTGTCTCAGGCGGTAGCCGCGGAATCGGTCGGGCGATCGCTCAAGGATTTGCCGAACGAGGGACCCATGTCGTCTTAACCGGCCGGTCCTTGGGAACAGCCAAGGAAGCGGAAAAAGGAATCATTGCGGCGATTGATGGCAGGTCGTATGGCGGAGGCACCGAAGGTAGCGTCGAAGGCGTTGCCTGTGACGTTAGCGATTTAAGCCAAATCGAGCGACTCGTCGACGACGTCATTTCCAAGCACGGACGAGTCGACACGCTGGTGAACGTTGCGGGCGTAAATCGTCGCAAGCCATCGCTTGAAATCACTGAAGAAGACTACGATTTTGTTTTGGATACGAATCTGAAAGGTGCATACCAGTTGTCCATTGCCGTCGGTCGTCACATGTTGGACCGAGGGAGTGGCAGCCAAATCAATATCACGTCTCTGAACAATGATCGTCCGCTGACCAACGTCGCGCCCTATGCAATGAGCAAAGCAGCGATGGGCCAAATGACGAAAGCGTTGGCGCTGGAATGGGGCGATCGAGACATTCGCGTCAACGGACTTGCCCCAGGTTTTATTCTGACCGACCTGACACAAAAACTCTGGTCAGATCCAGACATGCTTGCCTGGGGAAAGGCGAACACCCCTCAACGCCGCATGGGCGTACCTAGCGACATGATCGGCACAGCAATCTTTTTGGCGTCGCCCGCAGCCACGTTCATGACTGGCCAAATACTTTACGTGGACGGCGGCTTTACGGCCGGCTGGGCATGGCCCATTCCCGACGACAATCAATAGCGTGAGCTAACGATGGTTGTGATCTAGTCCAGCGTCGCGGTTCCGAATTGCTTCAGCGCAACATCCATCGGCAACGCCGCTTGGATGTACTCTCGAATCCTGTTTTGATGGTCAAGCCATGATTTCGCATCGGACTCGAATAGCAGCGGTTGATAATCGGTGGGAACGCGCTGGCCAACGAGCAACGTTGTGAACCCGTCGTAACCGAACACGTTTTCGCCAGACAGCGTCGTTGAACCCAGTGTGGAAGGACCGAAACGCTGATACAGCTCGACGAAATCTGCGGCCCCTGCCAAGTCCGTGTTCTCGCGGCAATGCTGCCAAAACGGCGTGTCTCGCTTACGATTGAATCGATAGTGCACGGCCAGGAAGTCACGGACTTCATCCCACAACACACGGTATTGACGGTTTGCGATCGATTCCATCTCGGGAAGCAAACGCAAATCGGTTTCTGACAGAAGTCGGCAAACCATGCGAATCTGCTCCACCACCAAATGCAGTGCGGTCGCTTCGAGGGGCTCGACAAAGCCGCACGAATTCCCAATCGCCACGACGTTCTTCCGCCAAAATCCTTCGTATCGCCCACTCGTGAAGGGAACGACGCGAATGTCGTCATTCAACTGAGGGTTTGCCGACTTGAACTCTGCAGTGGCTTCGGCGTCGGAGCAAAACGCGGAGCAAAAAACGTATCCGCGAGTTACGTGCGACGGGAAATCGATTCGCCAACACCAACCGTGGTCCATCGTTTCGGTCGTTGTGTATGGTAGAACTGGATCTCGCGGGTCGCTGCGTTGCCACTGCCCAACCACTGCCCGGTCGCAAAACAGAGAGTCTCGGTAGCTCACAAATGTTTCGTCAAGTTTTCCGCGTAACAACTGCGATCCAAATCCAGTGCAGTCAACGAACAAGTCCGCAGTAATGGACCGACCTTCCGTTAGCAGTAACTGTTCAACATTTCCCGATTCGTCTTGTGTCGCATCAGCTACGTTGCCGGATATCGTTTCGATGCCACACTCGACCGCTTTCTTTGTGAGAAAGTCAATAAACGCCTGATTCTCGATATGGTAGCCAAACGCAACCTGAGCGGCCGTTTGCCCATCTGGCCTTCGAAAGCACGGCGATAGGCCGCGATCCATCAGCGCCCAACTTGGACTTGCATCTGACCAGTCGGAGAGACAATAGTATGGCGCCGCCTTTCGAAGGTGTGGTGACTTCGTGCTCATGCAACTATCAAACGTGTAGTTGAAATGAGAATCTTTTGGATCACCCCAAACGAAGCGCACTCCAAGTTTCCAGCTTGCCTGAACAGCGGTGAAGAACTCTACGAAATCGATGCCCAGGCTGGAATGCAAGAACGGAGGAAAGATCGCCGTCGTGGATTCACCGACACCGATCACCGGAATGTCGGGCGAATGGACAATCTTTACGTCCAATCGCGAAAAGGCTCGCTTTAAAGTCATCGCGGACAACAAACCCGCCGATCCGGCGCCGACGACAACAATCGTTTTGATTTCGTTCATGCCGATACTTTACCACGAACGAGCGGCGTGCTTGAGGCGAGCGACTTGCGTGCGGACTCCTGGTTGCTACGAAACCACGTCTTGGCCGACGAAACGCAGGATCGTGATTGCGTTTCCGCCGTTTTTCTTTGCTCGATACATCGCCTTGTCGGCTTGGTCAATTAGCCAATTAGCGTCGGCGACATCTCCACGCTCTGGAGTGTAATACGTGCACCCGACGCTCAGATAGACGTCGATGCGTTCGCCGTTTGGCAGAGCCACTGCGGGGATCTCATTGGCGATTCGGGAAGCAATTCTCTCAAATTCGCTGTCTTTCACGTTCTGGAGAATAACCAAGAACTCGTCGCCGCCTAGCCGAATGGCCACGTCGTTTTTGCGAATCGACGCGTTAAGCCACCTGGCCACATGACGAATGGCGTCGTCGCCAACGCCGTGACCGTACGTGTCGTTGATGTCTTTGAATTTGTCGACGTCAAGAAACAAACATGCGATCGGTTTTCGTTTTCGGACGCACTGCTCAATTTGCTCATTGAGCTGTTCATTCATGAATCGACGGTTGTACAGCCCAGACAAGTAGTCACGATAAACTTCCTGATCCAGTAATTTCTTGCGGCGGGAAGGCGATTTGTGAGTAATCAGCTCCAGGTGGTTGTTCAACGCGATATCCTGCAGCAACGTTTTCGCTTCCAAGATGACTTCTTCGGTCTGTACTCCTTCGTTGATTTGAAAGGAAAACAACGCCGAGTATTCGTCGACACGCGCCTTTACGTCGTCGACCATTCCTTCCGCATCCTGGCTGGTCAATTTGAAATGAGTTTGAAGGAACCCGAGCCATTGTCGAAGACTTGAATCCAGTGAGTTCTTGGAAACTTGCGGACTCGACAACACCGAAGTGCCCAATGAGGCGGCTTGCAACGCGACAGCCAAACTGTTGTCTCGATTTGTTTGCGGAGGCATCACGCGATAGTGATGGCTTCGGACAGCCGCCGTGATGTTCGCTCCAATATCCCACTGGCTGAGAATCGCGACCGATACGTCCACGTGCGAAAAACCGAAGTGGCTTCGCTCAGCCGATGCAACATCTGGAAATTGAGCTTCCGATAGGACGTTTTCGGTATATTCATCCGGTGCTTCGACAAGCATCGCCAAAACGCCAATGTCTTGCAGCATTCCTGCCAGAAAATAAGTCGGTGGATCGGCGTGACTAAGTTGCTCCGCAATTAACTCAGCGACTACGGCTTGCGTTAACGAGCTTCGCCACAGCGATTGCATTACGGGACGCACTTCGCTCTGTTGCGTTTTGAAACTCGCAAGGTGGAAACTCAGAATCAAGGTCCGGAGCAATGAAACACCGAGCTTCGGTACAGCCTCTTCGATCGACTGCACTCGCTGACGAAATCCGAATAAGGCCGAGTTGACTGTCTTCAGAACTTTGCCACTGACAACGGGATCCGCACGTATCACGCGGCAAACTTCGCGATAGTCGGGCTCATCCTGCTGAGCCAATTCGACCAACTTCAAAGCGATCTCTGGCAGAGTCGGAAGCTTGTTGCTGTTAGCAAACGCCTCGATCCGATCGACGCCGTTTAGAGTCTGTGCTTGCACCACAACGGACTGCTCCGTTCCATTACCAAAATCGGATTGCGTCGACGTCACGGTGCGATTCCAAATGTGGTTTGTACGATGAAGGCGAGCTTGCGAGTCGTGAATTGCGGTCCCCAAGTCGCAATGTGGTTTCTACGCATCTATCGCGTCTCGATGACAGACTCTCTCGCCCCGAACTCATTCGTTGCTATCGGTTCTTGGTGATGAAGCCATTACTTGGTCCCAGTATCTAACGGTTGTCATGGAGATCCATGCAGCTGGCAGAGATTCGGCGTACGTCTTCGTTGCATGGCGTCAAATCACAGTCCTTGATGACTTCGGGAAACAGAAGTTGAGAAATTGCTACAGCGCGAACTGCCGTCACCTGGAAGAAACCGCAGGACATGGATGAACTGCCCGTTGGCACGCGCCGTGCTCTAGTGAGAATCAATCAGAAACCAAAGAGTGCGTGCCCTCGCCTCTTCGAAGGAAGCATCCTTTCTTTCTTCCCTTTGAGCCGGTGCTCTCACGTGAGAGCATCGGTTTTTTTTTGTGCGCGAACATGGTGGGGACGTCGTACGTCCAACAGTTTTTCGCACTGGAGAATCGGTTCGCCGCGACGTGAACGGTGAGCTAAGGATCGCTCGAAATCGTTACGAAATCATAGCGAAATTGTTTCTCAACCTTCACATCATCCCG
>JAGQPC010000179.1 GCA_020426925.1 Planctomycetales bacterium
CCTTGGAAACCGATTCGACAACCGGATCAGTCAACGTTGACGTTAGGTCAGAATCGACTTTCACTGGCGTCTCAGTCAGTTGGTCGATGTCGAGATCCAATAGTTTGTCGACGTCCGCTGAGTCATTGTCTTCCGCTGGGTCGTCGTTCTCTTTTGAATCACCTGTTCCGTCGGGGACAACAGATTCCGGTTGCCGGATCGACGGCGCAGCGGTCGAACGGGTCGGTGGCGTGTCTGCACTATAGGCGCGAAGAGCCGCAAATTGACCAAACGACAAAGTGAGTAATGTGATGAACCCAACAACGCTTGGTGTACGGATTCCATTCCGACCGATCATATTTCCTACCCCATATTCGGCTGCCACCAGATTCAGAGTGATGATCCGCAAGTGCCGACTACGCGTTCCCCAAGTCATGCCTCCGCACGAGCTTTGCGATTAAATACACAGATTTATCGTCGGACCTACGCTACCATCGCTTCACGCCCGCGACAAAAGGACTAGTCATTCCAATTGAGTGGAGTGCGCACCAACTACGATTGCGGAAACCCACACTCATCACCGGTCGATCGAGAGACAGCAAGAGAACGCGAAGGACTAAAGAGAACGCGACTCGGCGAGTGCGTCTTGAGGCTCGTTCAATTCCGACAAGTCTTTGACGACGATCACATGCCGCGCTCCGTCCCAGCCGCTAAAGTCGCTGATGCTAAGTTGGATGGGAACCAGCGAACCGTCCTTGCGACACCCACCTGCTTCACGCTGCTGATAGTTGACGGCGCTACTGTTCGACACCGATGCGCTGAGGTCAACCGAACTATCACTGCGTGCGTTGTCGTCATTGGATTCGCTCAGTAAGTCGTCGAACGACATGCCTTGTAGTTCGCCACATTCGTATCCGAACAATCGGCAAGCTGCTTGGTTGCAGGAGTCGACCACCCAGCCTTCGCGGGTCGTGATGATGCCGTCTGCGACCGTTTCAAGGATCGCATTGAGCTGGCTCTTGGCGTGTTGTTCTAGTTCCCACTTGCTTGTAAGCGCGATTGCTAACTGGCAAACTTCGATATTGTCGAACGGCTTTTTTAGCAACAGCAGCCGGTCACGATAGGTGAGCCGATCGACAATTTCTGACCACGAGTAGTCAGAGAACGCCGTGCAGATGACCACCTGCAAATTCGGGTCGATCTTCCATAGATGGTCGATCGTCTCCAGACCGTCCCAGCCGGGCGGCATGCGCATATCTACAAATGCCAAGGCATAGGGTCGCCCTTCGGACAGAGCAGCTTGAGTCATGTCGAACGCCTCCTGACCTTGCATCGCTGAATCGATTTCAAATGCAGGCAACGTCGGAGCAGGTGACGCATCGTCATCAAACATCAGCGAGCTTAGCTCGTCGAGTTCGCTATTACCGGAATTGAACTCGAGGATCTTGCGATAGTCTCCGTGAATCGCTGGGTTGTCGTCTACGAGCAAGATCCTGTGCATTGATAACGCTAAAGTGTTGTTCATCGGTCTGATCGCAGTTTCGGTGTGAGCACTTTCAAATGTGCGCTTGGCGATTTATTACTTCACCCTCCCCGAGGGAGGGTCGAAGCCGAAGGATGAGGCTTCGGGGAGGGGCGTTTGGCAGCGGCAGCAAATGCTTCACTCACCGTTTCACTCCCCTCCCCAAAAACTCGCAAGCTCGTGTTTGACCCTCCCCGAGGGAGGGTGAGTTTCGTTTTGGCTGAATCTGTGTTGTGGCTGAACCTATGTGGCCGTGGCAGCAAGAGGTGTGTATGGCAACGTCAAAGTGAACGTTGCGCCTTTCATGCGACCCTCACTCGATACTCGAAGATCGCCGTCCATCTCACGGGCCGCGTTCGCACAGCTGTGCAAGCCGAAGCCGTGTCCCGTCGTTTTGGTCGTAAATCCATGTGTAAAGATCTGAGGCAATTCTTCTGTTGCGATGCCGACGCCCGTATCGCTCACCTGGATCTGCAGCTTTTCGTCAACCACTTCCGTTCGCAACGTGAGGATACGTGGAGTTTCTACTCGTTCGTCGAATGCCTCCTTGGCGTTTTTGATCAGGTTCGTGACGATTTGCAGGAGTCGCTGTTTGTCCACCAGGATTTCTGGCACGTCGGCTAGATCGCGAACGACTTGTATGCCGTGCCTGTCGAATGATGTCGCGTTTAGTTTGACTGCGTCGTCCAAAACATTTGCAATGCTGATCGGTTCCACTAGCCCGCTGGTTCCGGCGTACGATTGCTGTGTGGCAATGATCGCTTTGATGTGTTCGATATGATCCAGCAGCGACGCAGATTCGTCCGCGAGGTTTTTCTCTTCTGCCTGCAGGTTGTCCGCCAACGCTCGCAGGTATCGAGGAACTTGTCGGCCCTTTTCGTCGTGTTCCATGAAGTCGCCGATGTCGTCAGAATGCTCGTCAAGCAGATCCGCCATCCGATTCAGCTGACATCGCTTCGAGGATTTGAGTCGATTCGATATCGTCGAAGCGGACACGTTCACGCTGTTGAGCACATTGCCAACGTTGTGCAAAACGCCCGATGCGATTTCTGCCATGCCAGCTCGTCTTGCCGCGTCGACGAACTCGCGATGAACCAGCTTGAGTTCTTCTTCGGCCCGTCGTCGTTCTGCGACTTCACTGCTGAGTTCACTGTTGGCTTCAGAAAGTTGCCGAGTGCGTTCTTCGACTCGCTGTTCCAACTCGTCGTGTGCCGCTTGGAGCGCTCGTTCGCTCGTTTCGACCTGCTCTAGCATGCGATTGAACGAGTTGTAGAGAGTTCCCAGTTCGTCGCGTCCGGCAGCCTTGACTCGGATTGAGTAGTCTTGTTTGGCCGTAACACGTTCCGCCGTCTGGGCGAGTGAAAGAATCGGACCAGAAATACTTCTCTGTAACTGCGCCGTCATCACATATGCGGAAATGAATGCGGTCAAAACGACGCCTCCGAGAATCACTGCATAGTAGGTTAGACCGTTCCAAATCTCGTATTGATTCGCAGTGACGTAGATCGTGCCCATCGCGTCTCCGTCACTACTGATCGCGCTCGATACCAACGCCAAGCCTGTGTCCGTGAAGCCGTCGGTCGTTTTGGCTGACAGTTGCTGGAGATTGTGGTTCGCTCCATCGAGCGTGTAAGAAGCGAAGACTTGTCCTGCACTGTTATTGATCCAAGCAGCTTCCACACCTGGCAGCATTCGCAGTGAACCTAGAAATTCGGCGGCGGTTTGATCGTCATCAAAGACAAGCGACGCGGCAGTGTTGGCGCCCATCACGTCGGCCAACGTGGACAACTGACGCAGCAGCGCTGTCCGTTCGGCCTGCCATTGCATCAACAACAGCGTCCCTGACGCGACAGCCAATGCGACAGCCACTGCTAGTTGGACTAGCAGCGTGAGCTTCAGTCGAATCGGCATGTCTTTTAGCCTGAAATGCATTTTGGCCTCATTGCGAGCGTACCGAGCGCCCTACTGTGTCTCAGGAGCCGGCCTGGAAAGCGCCAACAGTTTCGAACTAACCGTCAAGCCGCGCTGACCTCTCGACTGATTCTGAATCGCAAACCGAACCTTGTTGTCTTCTAAAAAGAACTGTGCATCACCACCTTGACGGACAAACCCATCTGATTCGCCAACGATTAGTACCGCTGCATCACGAGCTGCCTTGATGACGCGAGTTCGTTCCTCGGGAGCAACGGCACTCGAGACGAACAAGATGTGACAGTTCCGACCCTCACTTGGCTCCGTAACAACCTGAATCGCTATAGGACGATTGCGGAACTTTTTCGTAGCCGCGACCTTTTGCAAAGTCGCATCGAAAGGATTCGTTTTATAGATGCCGATGACAAATGCATCGTCGTCTCCCGCAAACGCTGACTTCGGCCACTGGACGTACTTGGAAAACTGGTAGAGAAAAGCAGCCTTAATTCCATACTCGCGATCGATCACGGCGGTCTGGGCATCTGCGTGACAAGCGATGGACAGCGACGTAATCACGACGGCTAGAAGCATCTTGGCTGACTGCGAGAAAAGCGGTTTCAGGGTCGACGTGGCGGAGTCGCTGACTGCGCACGGCGCCGCGATAAGACGCAAGCCGGACTGCAAATACATCACAAAAGAGAATCGCCGCATCGTGCTTACCTGCAAATCAAGCGTGGTTTGACCAAGGTGTCCAACTCGCTCAACTTGCTATAGGCTCTTTTTCCCACGAATTCTTAGTTTTCGGCCTGCGCCTAGGACGTTCGACCGCCTGCTGTGTATTTGTGTATAGCTTGCCACGTTGGTGATGCAGTTGGTAAATGGCGTATTGGGGATTTCCCACATGGATGGACGTGCGAATTGCGGGAAGCCGCATGGCAATGAGTCACCGCACGGCGGCGGCCCGACAGCTGGAATCGCCGTCTCTTACACGGTGCTGCGAGTTAATTGTTCACTGTCGAGCTTTCGCCGCTTTGGCAGTTCAGCATCTCAGCAAAGCGTCGGTTGACTTCGTCCTGGGTTAGATCTTCTATGTGCGTTGCCACAGCCCAGCGGTGACCAAACGGATCCAGCAGCATGCCACTGCGATCACCGTAAAATTGATCTGCAACGGGCCGTTCTTCTTGCCCGCCTGCCGCAACGGCCTGCGCAAAGATAGAATCGGCGTCATCAACATAAAGCATGATTGACGAGCCTGTTCCGCCGACAGATTTGGGCGATAGGTAGCCCATTTCTTTCATCTCCTCACCAATCATGATTGGCGAGTCCCCAATCAGAACCTCGGCATGCGCGACCGACCCATCAGGATTTTCTAACCGCAGAAGTTCCTTCGCTCCAAAAGCATTCTTATAGAACTCAATCGCGTCTTTTGCTCCGCGGATGACTAAGTATGGTGTTGCGGTGTGGTAACCATCGGGTTTTGCTTTGACGGACATTGTTGCTCCAAATCATGTAGACTGCGGCCGGGATACGAGGCAGCGGCGGCACGGAAATTCTACTCAAATGGCAAACGCTACTTCATGCTCGCATGCGCTGAAGCTGCACTATTTCGCGCCGAACGCGATTGCACCGTCCCACGATTTGGGACACACACCGGAAGCCCGATCGATCACGGACAGTAAAAAGTCACGCGGGGCATCTTCACCCTTGAGTAGTCGCAGGAGATCGGCTGCTTTCTCCCAATTGCCGTCGATGAAGTTGTCAACGGCTCGATGGAATGTCGCGGAGTATTGCTCGGAGAGTTGCTTGTCCTCGGGAAGTAGTTGGAACAATTCGACTTGCGTTAGCTCCATGCCGTAGGGACGAACGATTCCGATGCGGCGAAAATTCTGTTTGTCGACTTCGGTGAGTCCATCAATGGTTTCTCGATCAACCAGGATTTCACTACCGAAAACCTTGTTGAGCCCTTCCAATCGAGACGCGACGTTCACGACCGGTCCAAACGCCGTAACCTTGACTTGATCGCGAGTCCCAATACGGCCAGCCACCGCTCGACCGGTGGCAATCCCCAAGCCAATCTTGAAGTCACCGAAGTCCTCGTCGTCGTACTGAGAAAGGTTAGCGAATGCTGATCGGATGTCTAACGCCGCTCGGCAAGCCCGACTTTGCATGTCGCATTGATCGATCGGCCAACCCCAGAATCCCATGGACGCATCGCCGTGAAAATCACCGATAACGCCGCCTTGTTGCAAGATGTGGTGCGTTACTATTCCTAGCGACTCGCTGACTCGATTTAACAATGACAATAGGTTGTCAGCCAATTGTTCCGATTTGCGCGAAAAACCTCGCAGATCGCAGAACAGAACGCTCACTTCTGTTTCGCGAGGTTCAAGAACATCCGTTGATTCGCGACGAACCGCCTGCATCACTAACGGCGAAAAGAAGTGCGACAGCGATGTTTCTCTGCGCTGCAGCAGTCGAACTTCCGAAATATTTCCGACAGCCGTACCGACGATTTCCGCGAACTTCAAATCGTCTTGCAGATCGTCCTGATCGATTCTGTGAGACCTCGATGGCGAGTTCGGCAACGATTCACCGGCCACGTAAATTGCCCATCCGGGGCACGCCGCCGATTGCAGCGGGCAACAAAATGCCCACATTGTGTTTCCGGTTTGGGTGTATCCGTTGACTGCAGAGGGCTGCTGCGACGCGAGTTGATCGTCGTTCCAAGTGTGAACAATGTTCTGCCGCATTTCCGAGGCTTCTTGGATCAGACGCTCACTCGGTTGGAACGGGTGTGGCAATGGCGACGATCGATCCCAGTGGAGAATCTCGATAGATGTATCGGCGCACCGAACAATGGCAGCGGCAGACGCTTTGGGAATTCCCGAGATCAGGACACTCACCAGCTGGACAAACATTTCGTGCTCGCTCGATGCGCTGCCAACCAAATCAGGCAGTCGGCTCAATGCCTCGATCTGTTTTTCGGCGTGCCTGAAAGGACGCGATCGCAAGTAATCTGCCGAAAAAGTCCGCTCCGATACGGGCATTCGGCAGTCGATCGAAATCTGTGCTAAGTCGTCTGTGACAGTGAATGTCGTTTCACCGATCACGAAATGTTCGCCAGGCCTAACGCCGAAGTTCTTCTGCGAACTGCCATGAAAGAAGATTGGATTGGTCGCGTTCTTGTCACGCGACACTTCCAATCGACGGTTGACCCATTGCACGACGATGTGGCTGCGCGAAATCTGCGCATCCCAGGGCGTCGCCCAATCGGACAACTCGGGACATCTCCCGACTCGTACCACCTGCCCAGGGACCAAACGTCGACGCCATCGCTGATGTGATGACGTGCCTTGAGCAACGAGGTCGGCCATTTGGGAACGACTTTCTCTTGAACTACCGCACCGCTTTAACATTCGCTCACGTTAATCGACGTAACGCTGAGCTCGCTATTTGGGGCCAGGCTAACATTTCGGTCAGCGCAGTTCAATAAATTGTTCAGCGTCGGTATTTTTCCGTGACATAATCGCTCAAATTTGGTCTGCTGTCGAAGTTATTCAGGGGGTGCCAACTAGTAAAAACGCAATTGTCGTTTAATCTGTCCTGCCTGACCTATCTTGCGACGTTTAACCCGTGTCCAGCCAATTGAACGACATAAGCCATGCCATCCAATTATCGCTGCGTTAAGAGGTTTCAACCCAAAACCGAAGAACTCGAATCTCGGCGTTTGTTGAGTGTCAGCCGAGGGGCATTTGTGCCTGATTCGAGCGATACACGAGTATTTCAGGCGTTCGACCAGCAGGAAGAAATAAATGTCGCAGCGAACGAAGTTGTGCACGCGACTCCTGAGACAGAAGAACCGGTTGTCTTTGACATAATTAGCGTTGGCTCCATCACAGAATTGGAACCGCTCGGATCACTCGCCTACGAGCAAACCGTAACTGGACAAATCGACTCAGCGGGCGCGGTGGAAACGTCGACACTCGCGATTCAAGCCGGTCAATCGATTGCGGTTCTGGCTAATAGTGCGTCGTCACTGCAAGTCGACGTCACACTAAAAGATCCGATCGGCACTGTCATCGGTCAAACGACAGCGACCAGCGCGGGTGATTCCGTTTTCATTCAGAGTTTCATCACGACACTCAGCGGAAATTACACGATCGAATTTCGCGGTGCATCTGGTTCGACGGGCGACTTTGACGCAAAGGTCTATATCAACTCGGCCATTGAAGAAGAGGCGATCACAGGTACAAACAACGATTCCATCGCATCTGCACAGAACTTGGACGCGGCATTTGTCACCGTGGACGCGCTAAATCACGAGCGAGCCTTCGTCATAGGTACGCGCGGTGATGACTTAGAAGAGGACTTCGAATCTGGATCGCTGAACGGTGAATGGCAGACGTTCAGTAATACGGCTGCTGGGCGAGTGTTTGTGTCTCAGGAAGCTCCGGCGGGCGATGGCGAGTATTTCCTCTTAATGGATCAACTGCAATCGACTGGCGGTGTGGTCGTTGGCCCGACGTTGAACGAAGCTATATGGACGGTTGACCTGAGCGGTGTCTCGTCCGCTACTCTGAACTTTTCCCATGCGAATTTCAGCGATGAAGGCAATTCGCTCGCCCAGACTTTTACGGGCTCGAGCCTTGGTGATGGAGTCTCCGTCAGCCAAGACGGCACGACATGGCATCGCATTTTGAACAACCAGCAAACGCCTCACGGTGTTTGGAATCCGTTCAGCTTGGATTTGGTCGCATTCGCTTCCAGTGTCGGGATCAGCCTCGATAGCGATTTCCACATCAAGTTCCAGCAGATCGACAATTCCACATTTCCGTTTGACGGGCGAGGCTACGACGATATTTCGATCGTGACAACTCCCTCGTCATCAGTTGAGGACTGGTACAGTCTAAGTTTGAATGACGGTGAGTCGCTTACTTTGGCAGCAAAGGAATATGGATTCAAACGAGGAACCACGCTTGAACTTCGTGACGCAGGCGGATCGCTGCTCGCAAAAGGAGAGCCGGCAGATAATTCTGAATCGACCATATTGAATTTTGTGGACCAGACATCGAATTCTGTTGCGGACACCTACTTCATTAAAGTCGTAGACCAAACGCAAAACTATGGATTGTTGGCGACGCGGACAACTTCGTACGATCTAGAACGAAACAACGAGATTTCCACTGCTCAAGACATCAGCGGTATCAATTCTGTTTTGGGCCACGTCGCTGAAACGTCGGGCAGTTCTCTGACCTTGATCGACACATTTCCCGGCCCCGCATTTTCCGGACTCGTTCCGCCAGATCCGATTGTGGCTACCGGTCCAGAGCAGATTGTGGCTGCTGTTAACTCGACATTCGCGATCTATGACAAGGCCACGGGACAGCCACTGTTCGAACAGAATATGAACGGCGGTCCTGGATCGTTTTTTGAAACCGTGGGAGGAACTTCCATAGCCTTCGACCCGTGGATTGTCTACGACGTCACATCGGAGCGGTTCTTTTTTGTCGCGATCGACATTCAATCGAATTCTGTTTCGAACCTGTACATCGCGGTTTCGACCAACTCGACGCCAACATCCGGAGCCGACTGGCACAAATACAAAATTGACTTCACACACAATCCCCAGCCGCTAGGACTTGGTACCGGCCCGCACTTTCCCGACTATGAAAAGATCGCCGTCACCGCGGACGCAGTTTGGATTTCTGGAAACTATTTCGCAATCGATGCGGGCACTGGAGTCTACTCAGGCATTACAGCTTTCGATAAGGCATCACTGTTATCCGGATTACCGGCCAACATCGTGTACCAAGAATTCATCGATAGCGCGTTTAGTGTATTTCCCTTGGATCAACGTGGTGTTGGAAATGTACAGTACTTTGTAGAAGCGCGTCAGCCAAACATCATGCGGATCCATGCGGTTACGGACGTGCTAACCAGCCCCGTCCGGCAAACGCATGACCTGGTCGTTCCAACATTTGAAGATGCGGTTAACGTACCCCAGCTTGGTGGAGGACCACCGGTTGAAGCTGCGTTGGATGCTCGCGTCGTGACTGGAGTTTGGCGTGACGGGTCTGCATGGTTCGCCCATCAGATCGTGGATCCAGCTGTGGGCGATGGAGAAACGGTTGCTCGGTGGTACGAGGTTTCTACGAACACGTTTCCGGCGCTCAACCCGACTCTCGTTCAGTCTGGGATCGTAGATCCTGGGACGAATCTCCATACATTTTATCCTGCAATCGCCGTCGACGGCCTTGGCAATATGGGCATCGGATTCTCGTTGGGCGGTCCGAATATTTTTGTCGGTGCAGGCTACACGGGGCGATTAGCTAGTGATCCGGCCGGATCTACGATTGCACCAGTTCACACGTTGATTGACGGCCAAGCCACTTACAACATTGCTGGAAATGGACGCAACCGTTGGGGCGATTACAGCGGGATGTCCATTGATCCGACGGACGACAAAACGTTTTGGGTGTTCAATCTGTATGCGAGCGCAGCGGGAACATGGTCGACTCAGTTTGGAGCGTTTCAATTGCTGGAAGCGCCTGACGTGGACGTCTACTCGTTTACGGCAAACTTTGGAGACTTCGTTACCATTGAAACGTCGACACCGTTTGACGGAACCAGTGCCACGACGAACATGCCGGATCTTGAAATTGAGCTGTTTGATTCGTCGGGAACTTCGATTAAATCAGATCAGGACTCGGCACTAGACGGCCGCAATGCCTGGTTGACGCACGCGCCTTCCGGCAATGAAACATTTTATATCGAGGTGCGAACGACTTCGGGCGATGGATCTTACGTCTTAAATATAACGGGATCGACTGGCATGAATTCGCTTCCAACCGTCGTGTCGTCTGTCCCTGCCGACTTAGCCAATATCGATGAGTTTCCTCAGACCGTGACATTCAACATGTCGGAAACGATTCAGGCTGGGTCGGTTCAGCCGAGTGACCTAACAGGCGATCTTATCGCGACAGCTGTTTCCGTTCAGGGAAGCAAAATCGTATTCACGATCGACCCCGCGTCAAATGCCGGCGATGGCAGCTACACCATATCTTTGAATTCCGGCTCAGTGGCCGATTTGCAAGGTAATGGGCTTGCGAGTTCGTATTCGGCGACGTTTGAATTGGATACCGTCGGTATCATGATTCAGTCGACGACTTGGAACGGCGGCCCAATGCCCGTCGACCGCGTTTTCGATCCGGGGGGCATCAATTTCGTCGCAGTACTATCGGAAGATCCATTGCTGCTATCGAGTGGTCGTCGCGGTCCGTTGACTCCCGGCACGGACGATGTTGTTCTCACCGATCAGAATTCAGGTGAAACATTCAGCGAGTCGGCGATCAACTATGACGAGCCAACCAATACCTTCAGCGCCAGCTACGACACGTTGGTGGAAGGTGAATACGAATTGCGTTTGATTTCAGGTCCCGGTGCATTTGTTGATAAGGCTGGCAATGGCTTAGACGGAGAATTGAATTCAGGAACGCCGGATGGAACGCCAACTGGAAATGGAGTGCCGGGCGGCGACTATGCGATTACGTTTCTTGTTGACAAACCGGCTCCAGTCGCCGCGAATGCATTTGTGCGAGTTGGACATATCAACTCAGCAGTTTCGCGAAGTGCCGACAACCAGGGTTACTTACACGGGAACACGGATACCGATTCGCTTACGTTTTTTGCGCAAGCAGGCGAGACCATCGCAGTTGGCGCCGAATTCGATCGGCCAGTCGTTTCGACATTTTCTCTGGGCGGAGTTGGATCGAGCACCGCCGCGTCAGCAAGCTCAAGCGGTTTCTTGCAGGCGGTGCAAATCTTGGCGGACGGTTTTTATCAGCTGGACATTTCGGCCGATAGAGCGGCGTTCTTTGACGCTACCATCTATCGTAACGCGATGCTTGAACTTGCGTCCGGCGATTCCAGCGACGCGTCGCCATTGCCGATCGATGGCAGCAGAATCGTTATGGAATCAGATCGATTTTCAGTGGTCGGCAACACGCGAACCGGATTCAAGTTTGTTGAACTCAACGATCCGGGACTCTTCTTCGATATCTCACCGACCGGTATTGAGGGCGTACCAATTGAGCTTGGCGATGATCTGGAATCGGTCATTACAACGACAATCGGCAATCGCGCGTTTGCGGCCGGTGAAGTAACGATCGGCGACAATGGCGGGATTCTAACGGGCCAAACGAACCTGATTTTCCAAAATCTCACGATGGACTTTGGGTCTTTTGTTTTTGGTGACGAAAGCGTACTGGTTCCATTTTGGGATGACCTCTCACCACCAACACTTAACATCGGTGGAACGGACAAGATGGTCGCGTTTGCCGGCGAGACGACGATCGACGGAATCCCAGCGCTCATCGTGCAGTGGGAACAGTTCACACACTTTTCCTTTATTGATCCGTCAGTGCATATGCCGCCACCGACAAATCCACCGAACATTACGTTCCAGGTTCAAGTGTTCGGTGAAGGTTACCGGCTCGCACGTTATTCCTATAAAGATGTGAACTTCGAGGACGGCACTGGCCCATTCGACAGAGCCGGCAACGCCACGATCGGATTTTACAATTCCGATGGCCGGTTCCTGCAGCACAGTTTCAACACGCCGGTTCTGGAAAACGGCGACGTGATTGAGCTTCACGTAGATGCCGACGTAGACGTATACGAAATTGATTTGAGTTCGAAAGTTGGAAATACGATTGAAATTGGCCTGCGCTCACTTGACGGATTGGACCTTTCTGCAGAGGTTCTCGAAATCTATGACGAAGGCGACAATTTGTTGGCAACGGGAATTCCGAATTTCCCGGGCGGTACCGCAACTAACTTCGATTTGGCCATTTTGGATTTTGAAGTTCCGAATATCGGTTCGAACGTCTACACGATCAAAGTTTCGGCTCGAGACGACGGTGAATACGAGCTGGCTGTCGTCGATAGTATGAAGCTGGAAACTGAGCCCAACGAGTCTGGCAATCCGTTGCGAACGCTCGATGGTGGTACAGATCGAGTGCTGGGATATCTGGACGGTGACGTTTCAGATCGTGTCCAGCTCATCAGTCAAGGCGGACAGCCGATTCATTTGCAGACTGCCACGCCGTGGTATGACCCGCAGAGCGACCCGCTCGTTGATCTTGACCCGCAGATCAACCTGTTTGCAGGTGATGGAACAACGTTACTCGCGTCGAATAGCGATTCGGCACCTGACGGACGGAATGCTGACCTAATGTACACACCCGCAAACGCGGGTACGTTTATCGTCGAAGTGATTCCGCAGTCCGGTTCGGGTGAATACGTCTTAACTGCCGAGACCGTGCCGTTTGACTTCGGCGACGCACCTGCTCCGTTGCCAACGCTGCTTGCCGACAATGGTGCTCGCCACATCGCGACGGGCCCAAAGCTTGGTATGATTCGAGACAGCGAACATGATGGTCAGCCAACAGTTTTGGCCGATGGTGATGACGTGACCGGCTCGGATGACGAGGACGCCACCACTCTGCCGACAATAGATATCGGGCAAGCGAAGGCTCAAATTACCGTTCAAGTCACGGATGCTACGAACTCGCTGTTGAACGCGTGGATTGACTTCAATCGCAACAATGCGTGGGAGCCGAGCGAGCAGATTGCGGATGATTTAGCCGCTACTGAAGGCGCAAACGTGCTCACATTTAACGTGCCTCCTTCCGCAGTTGCAGGCACTGCTGCCGTTCGGCTTCGAGTCAGCACGCAGCCTGGTCTCGATGTCGCCGGATTGGCAAGCGACGGCGAA